>NZ_JBHWZH010000051.1:0-40518 GCF_042728285.1 Streptomyces sp. NPDC060194
ACCCCAAAGGGTGCGGTCCTTACCGACGCCGTACGCGACGCCGGCCGGCCCGCGGACGGAGTCCGGCACAGCGCCCCGAAGCCCGCGAAGCGGCGCGAGGGGCGCGTGGAGGATCAGACGGCGATCGCGACCTCGGCGAGGCCGCCCGTCTGCGCGACGACCGTGCGGTCCGCCGTGCCGCCGGGGACGAGCGCGCGCAGGGTCCACGTGCCCTCGGCCGCGTAGAAGCGGAACTGGCCCGTGGCCGAGGTCGGGACCTCGGCGGTGAACTCGCCGGTCGAGTCGAGCAGGCGGACGTAGCCGGTCACCGGCTCGCCGTCGCGGGTGACCTGACCCTGGATGGTGGTCTCACCGGGCTTGATCGTCGAGGCGTCGGGGCCGCCGGCCTTCGCTCCACACATGTGCGTACTCCAATGGTTCCGGGGGATGCGTCTGGTCCGGGAAGTCCCCGGAGGGACTTACTTGTTGGCGCCGAGCTCGATCGGGACGCCGACCAGGGAGCCGTACTCGGTCCACGAGCCGTCGTAGTTCTTGACGCTCTCCTGGCCGAGCAGCTCGTGCAGGACGAACCAGGTGAGCGCGGAGCGCTCGCCGATGCGGCAGTAGGCGATGGTGTCCTTGGACAGGTCGACCTGCTCGTCCTCGTAGAGCGCCTTGAGCTCGTCGTCGGACTTGAAGGTGCCGTCGTCGTTGGCGTTCTTGGACCAGGGGATGTTGCGGGCGCTCGGCACGTGGCCGGGGCGCTGCGACTGCTCCTGGGGCAGGTGCGCCGGGGCGAGCAGCTTGCCGCTGAACTCGTCGGGCGAGCGCACGTCGACCAGGTTCTTCGCGCCGATCGCGTTCACGACGTCGTCGCGGAAGGCGCGGATCGAGGTGTCCTGCGGCTTGGCCTGGTACTGCGTGGCCGGGCGCTCGGGGACCTGCGAGCCGTCGACGAGGTCGCGGGAGTCGAGCTCCCACTTCTTGCGGCCGCCGTCGAGGAGCTTGACGTCCTGGTGGCCGTAGAGCTTGAAGTACCAGAAGGCGTACGAGGCGAACCAGTTGTTGTTGCCGCCGTACAGGACGACCGTGGTGTCGTTGCCGATGCCCTTCTTCGAGAGCAGCGCCTCGAAGCCGGCCTGGTCGACGAAGTCGCGGCGGACCGGGTCCTGGAGGTCCTTCGTCCAGTCGATCCGGATCGCGTTGCGGATGTGGTTCTTGTCGTACGCCGAGGTGTCCTCGTCGACCTCGACGATGGCGACCTGCGGGTCATCGAGGTGGGCCTCGACCCAGTCGGCGTCTACGAGGACGTCACTGCGGCTCATGATGTTTCTCCTCCGGGGCAGCTGCGGGGGCGTGGCGAGAGAGGGTGCGTACGCCGCTGGGCGGCCGTCTCACGGCCGGGGCGTACGTCACGGGGGTGGAGAGGCGGGACGGCGAGGAGCGCCCGCTCAGACCGAGCGACAGAGCATGGCGGCGACGCGGCACAGGTCCACTGCCCGCCGCTTCGTGAGGTCGTCCGCCTGTCGCTTCATGCGTCGATCGTAAGGAGCATGCGGCGACGCTGTCACCGGCGTGTCAGATGATGAGACGAGATCGTCCGACCGTCGGGACGGACGCCACCGGAAACGCGTTCGGGCCGCCCCCCGGAGCGGGGGGCGGCCCGTCGGCACCGCGATCGTGGACACGGGCGTCTCGCCCTGTGGACTTTGCGGGACCCGGCGGTCGGGCGTCGCGCTCCCCGGCGGCGGCCGGCCCGGCGCGGGCGTCAGCCCGTCAGCTGCACGTCGCTGCCCTTGACGGTCACCGCGATGCCGTTCTTCTCCGGGGTGACCTTGTCGAGCTCGATGCCGCCCGGCAGCCCGTCGACGAGCTGGCTGATGTCGGTCACCTGGCGCATCTGCCGCTCGGCGAAGTCGATGCCGAAGCTGGGCAAGTTGTCGGCGCGCACCTGGACGGTGTTGTCGCCCTTGACGTTCACCGAGCTGAGCACCTCGACGTCCCGGGTGCCGATGATCGGCGCCTCGATCTTCACGTCGACCTTGACCTTGCCGTTGCCGCCGTCGGAGAGCCCGACCACCTCGGCCTTGATGCCGCCGCGCAGTTCGGCCGGGCCCTTGGCCCGGGCCGCCTCCAGCAGCTCCTCGTAGGGGATGCGTGCGGTGCCGGTGGCGGTGGCCGCCTTCGCGGAGCTGAAGTCGCCGGAGAACTCGACGTCCCTCAGGTCCGCGTCGAGCTCGCTGATCCGCACCTCGGCGTCGCCCGAGCCGGCCGTGAAGTCCGTCATGCGGGCGTCGACCTCGTGGAGCGAGCCGCCGAGCACCTGGGTGAGGAACGGGAAGCCCTTGATCGACACCTCGGGCTCCTCCACCAGACCCTCCCGGGCCTTGATCCGCTGGGCGGCCTCGTCCTCGGCGAGGTTGACCGCGATCCGGTCGGCGGCGACGAAGAGGCCGCCGAGTATCACGGCGATGACCAGGAGTGTCCGTAGTGCGCGCATGCCTCTTTGTTCCCCCCAGGGTGGTGGCTGAACGCGAGCGTAGCGCGCGATCTCGGGGGACCGGCGGCGAGGCTGAGCACGGTCGGTGTCCGCGCGGAGCACGATCGCGCTCCGCGCGGACACCGCGCGGCCGTCAGACGACGACGCGGCCGAGGAGGTACACGGCGGGCGCGGCGAGGGCCAGCGGCAGCGCGACGCCGGCCGTCATGTGCACGAACCGCGACGGGTAGTCGTAGGAGGCGACCCGCAGCCCGATCAGCGCGCAGCCGGCCGCCCCCAGGGCGAGCAGCGCCCCCTGGGCGCCGACGCCGGTCAGCGAGCCGGTGGCGATCCCGGAGCCGGCCCCGGCGAGCAGGGCGGCGACGACGGCGACGACCCCGGGCAGCGGCAGCGCGCGCACGAGCGCCGCGACGCCGACGGCGACAGCGCCGACGACCACCGCGTCCGGCTCGGCGCCCAGGTGCCCGGCGGCGAGCACCGCGAGCGCGGCGGAGGCGACGGTCGCGGTCAGGCCGTACATCCGCTCGTCGGCGGGGGCCCGGTTGCGGAGCTGGAGGACGATCGTCAGCAGCACCCACACCCCGAGCGTGCCGATGATCGCGGCGGGCGCGTGCTCGCGGCCGACGGCCAGCAGCACGCCGTCGGCGACCACGCCGCCGAGGAACGCGAGCGCGATGCCCTGGCGGGCCGGCCACATCCCGTTCAGCCGGAACCAGCCGGCCGCCGTCACGGCCTGCAGCGCGAGCAGCGGAAGGAGCAGGGCCCAGGAGCCGAGCGCGGCGCCGCCCGCGAGGAGCGCGGCGAGCACGGCGGTCAGCGCGGCCGGTCGGAGCCCGGGCGCGATGATCGGCGACCGCCCCTCCGCACGGGCCCGCTGCGCGGCCGTCAGGGGTGCGCGCGGGGGCGCGGTGGGCGCGGACACGGGGGCCTCCGGCGGGATGGGCGCCGACACGGTGTGCGGGTCGTACCGGTCGAGCTGCGGGGGGACGTAGGGCGACTGCGGGTCCTGAGGGGCGGCGGCGTGCGCGTACCCGTCACCCGGGTGGGGGTACGGGGCGCGTGCACCGTACGGGTCCGGCGCCTCATGGGGGCCCTGTCCGTTGTGGGACGCCTGGGCGCCGTACGTCACCGGGACGTCGTAGGGCCGGCGGTCCTGCTGCGGGACGTCCCCGGACCCGGGCCCGGGCCAGGCGTCGGTCGGCCAGGTCAGCGGGGGCGTCGTCCGCTCGTCCCAGGACTGCGGGGCGGGCGGCGGCCAGGAGGGGTCGTACGGCGGCTGCGGCGCGTAGGGCTGCTGCCCGTGCTCGTACGGCTCGTGCGGCTGGTTGCTCATGGTGCGGGGGTCACCCTCCTGCGAACGGCGGGAGCACCTCGACCGTGCCGCCCTCGGCCAGCCGTACCGTCTCATGGCTCCGGGTGCCGACGGGGTTCCCGTCCACCAGGAACGAGCAGCGACGCAGCACGTTCACCAGCTCACCGGGGTGCCGGTCGCGGGCCCCGTCGAGCGCGCCGGCCAGCGTGTCGGCGGCGTACGGCTCCTCGGCGAGGCCTGCGGCGGCCTTGGCCGCGGCCCAGTAGCGGATGGTGCCGGATGGCATACGGCGCTCCTCGGATCGGTCGGCGCGGGCGGTGCGCGCGGTGCGGGTCAATTGTGCCGTGTGCCGTCCGTTCACCCGCCTGCCGGTGAGGGGCAGCACACACGACCCCATGTCTTCACCCTCCTGACCCGGGGCGCGGTGGGCTATCCTCCTGCCCAGAGGACTCGGGCGACGACGCCCCCGGGTCCTTTCGTGCTTTCACGCCCGGCTCCGGCCTGGAGTGCGGTGCGGCGGACCCCGGGGCGCGGGGCCCGCGCGGAGCAGTGCCAGGCGCCGGCATGACACGCAGTAGCCGCAGTACTCCCCCAAGGTCTGAAGGACCAGGGTGGGACCCCCTCCGCAGGGACCGAGGAGGAACCGACGTAATGGGCGAACGAACCGTGCACGACGACATGACCGCGACCCGGGCAGGGGGACGGCGATGAGTTCTCTGCTGCTCCTCACCAACGCCCTCCAGCCGTCGACGGAGGTGCTCCCCGCTCTGGGCCTGCTGCTGCACAGCGTGCGCGTCGCGCCCGCCGAGGGCCCCGCGCTGGTCGACACCCCCGGCGCCGACGTGATCCTGGTCGACGGCCGCCGCGACCTCCCGCAGGTCCGCAGCCTCTGCCAGCTGCTCCGCTCCACCGGGCCCGGCTGCCCGCTGATCCTGGTCGTCACCGAGGGCGGTCTCGCGGCCGTCACCGCCGACTGGGGCATCGACGACGTCCTCCTGGACACCGCGGGCCCGGCCGAGGTCGAGGCGCGCCTCAGGCTCGCGACCGGCCGCCAGCAGATCGTCACCGACGACTCCCCCATGGAGATCCGCAACGGCGACCTGTCGGTCGACGAGGCCACCTACAGCGCCAAGCTGAAGGGGCGGGTCCTGGACCTCACCTTCAAGGAGTTCGAGCTCCTGAAGTACCTCGCCCAGCACCCGGGCCGCGTCTTCACCCGCGCCCAGCTCCTCCAGGAGGTCTGGGGCTACGACTACTTCGGCGGCACCCGCACGGTCGACGTCCACGTACGGCGGCTGCGGGCGAAGCTCGGCCCGGAGCACGAGTCGCTGATCGGCACGGTCCGCAACGTCGGCTACCGCTTCGTGACGCCGGAGAAGCCCGAGAAGGGCGACCGCGCCGAGCGCGCGGAGCGCGACGGGCGGACCGCTCCCGCGGCCGAGGAGACGACTGTCACAGAGCGTTCGGCAGATGCTGTCGCTCGACCGGCCTAGTCAGGGGTCCATCCGCGTAGACTGCCGCGCGTGGCCAAGGTGACGCGTGATGATGTGGCGAGACTTGCGGGGACGTCGACCGCGGTCGTCAGCTATGTCATCAACAACGGTCCCAGGCCGGTCGCCCCGGCCACGCGCGAGCGGGTGCTCGCCGCGATCAAGGACCTGGGGTACCGGCCCGACCGGGTCGCCCAGGCCATGGCGTCGCGGCGCACGGACCTCATAGGACTCATCGTCCCGGACGCCCGGCAGCCGTTCTTCGCGGAGATGGCGCACGCGGTCGAGCAGGCGGCCGCCGAGCGCGGCCAGATGGTCCTGGTCGGCAACTCCGACTACCTCGACGAGCGCGAGGTGCACTACCTGCGCGCGTTCCTCGGCATGCGGGTCTCGGGGCTCGTCCTGGTCAGCCAGGGCCTGAGCGAGCACGCCGCCGCCGAGATCGACACCTGGGACGCCCGCGTGGTGCTGCTACACCGCAGACCCGAGGCCATCGACGACGTCGCCGTCGTCACGGACGACCTGGGCGGCGCCCAGATGGCCACCCGGCACCTCCTGGAGCACGGCCACTCCTATGTCGCCTGTTTCGGCGGCCTGGACATCACCCCCACCGTCGGCGACCCCGTGACCGACCACATCGAGGGCTGGCGGCGGGCCATGGACGAGGCCGGCATCTCCACCGAGGGCCGACTGTTCCACGCCCCCTACGACCGCTACAACGCCTACCGGGTCGCCCTGGAGCTCCTCTCCGGCCCCGACCGGCCGACGGCCGTCGTGTGCACCACCGACGACCAGGCCATCGGCCTCCTGCGCGCGGCCCGCGAGCTGCGCATCGACGTCCCCGAGGACCTCGCCGTCGTCGGCTTCGACGACGTCAAGGAGGCGGCGCTCACCGACCCGCCGCTCACCACCGTCTCCTCCGACCGGCAGGCGATGGCCCGCGCCGCGGTCGACCTGGTCCTCGACGACGGCCTGCGGGTCGCCAACTCGCGCCGGGAACGGCTCAAGATCTTCCCCTCGGCGCTGGTCGTCCGCCGCTCCTGCGGCTGCGCGCACGCCCACTGAGCCGCCCTTACATCGGGCATACACGCTTCTGTCGGGCTTCTCACCCGCCGCTCAGACGGTTCTCATCCGCGGCGGCGACAGTCGTGCCATGACCGAGAACCACCGCTACGGCGGCACCCCCGAGAGCACCGTCGGCCCCGAGCCCACCGCGTACTCGCGGTTCGCCGACGTCCCCCCGCGGCCCGGCTACGCGCCGACCGTGCACCAGCGGGCGCGCCGGCCGTTCGGCCTCCTCGCCGCGGTGGCGATCGCCGCGGCGGCCGTCGGGGGCGCGACGGCGGTCGGCGTGGAGTCGGCGCTCGACCGGCCCGCGGCGACGGCGAGCGCGGCCGGGAACACGGCGAACGGGACCAACGTGTCCGACGCCTCGAAGGGCACGGTGGCCGGGGTCGCCGCGGCCGTCAGCCCGAGCGTGGTCGAGATCAGCGCGTCCTCGTCCGGCGGGCAGTCCACCGGCTCCGGGGTGATCGTCACCGAGGACGGCGAGATCGTCACCAACAACCACGTCGTCGCGGGAGCGGACAGCGTCACCGTCTCCCTGAGCAGCGGCAAGAAGTACCGGGCGGACGTCGTCGGGACCGACCCCTCCAAGGACCTGGCGCTGATCAAGCTCCAGGGCGCGAGCGGACTGAAGGCGGCGAAGCTCGGGGACTCCGACGCGGTCGGCGTCGGCGACGAGGTCGTCGCCATCGGCTCCCCCGAGGGCCTGACCGGCACCGTCACCAGCGGCATCGTCTCCGCGCTCCACCGGGACGTCACCGTCTCCACCGAGCAGGAGCAGAGCCCGCGCGAGTCCCAGGGGCAGTGGCCGTTCGAGTTCGGCGGCGAGCAGTTCAACGGCGACACCGGTGACTCCACCACCACCTACAAGGCCCTCCAGACCGACGCCTCCCTCAACCCGGGCAACTCCGGCGGCGCGCTGATCAACATGAACGGCGAGATCATCGGCATCAACAGCGCGATGTACGCACCCAGCTCCGGCGGCGGCAGCTCCTCCTCCGCAGGCAGCATCGGCCTCGGCTTCGCCATCCCCGTCAACACGGTGAAGGCGGACCTGGACACCCTGCGCGCGGGCGGCTCGAACGGCAGCTGAGCGGGCGGCGGCCTGGAACCGCGCTTGCCGGTTCCAGGTCTCCCCGCGGAGCTGTCGGCCGCGTCGCGGTCGGGCCTCCCGGCCGCTGCGGCCGGGAGGTCCAGCCGTGCGGCATGAGGCCGCCGTCCGCTGCGGACCTCCTCTCCGACCCTCTTCGCGCCCCTGCGGACGCACGCCGCAGCGGGGCCGCTTCACTCTTCGCGGCAATCGGCCTCCATGAGGCCGCTCCCGCGCCGCCCGCGCGCCGCGTGGCACGCTGTGGGCGGTCGACGTCCGCGCGGACCGCGGCCACCACTCCCTCGCCCGCCCACGTCCCGAGAGGCAGTCCCCATGAATCCCGCGGAAGGCGACCCGCAGCGTGTCCTGATCGTCGACGACGAGCCCGCCGTGCGCGAGGCGCTGCAGCGGTCGCTTGCGTTCGAGGGGTACGCGGTGGAGGTGGCCGTGGACGGCGTCGACGCGCTGGCGCGGATCGAGTCGTACCGGCCTGACCTCGTGGTGCTCGACATCCAGATGCCGCGGATGGACGGCCTCACCGTCGCCCGGCGGGTGCGCGCGGGCGGCTCGGAACTGCCGGTCCTCATGCTCACCGCGCGGGACACCGTCGGCGACCGGGTGACCGGCCTGGACGCGGGCGCGGACGACTACCTGGTGAAGCCGTTCGAGCTCGACGAGCTCCTCGCCCGCGTCCGCGCGCTGCTGCGCAGGTCGTCCTACGCGGCCGACGCCGCCGCGGAGACGGTCGTCGACGACGCGCTGGCCTTCGCGGACCTGCGGATGGACCTGTCGACCCGCGAGGTCGTGCGGGGCACCCGCCGGGTCGAGCTGACCCGCACGGAGTTCACCCTCCTGGAGATGTTCCTCGCCCACCCCCGCCAGGTCCTCACCCGCGAGCAGATCCTGAAGGCGGTCTGGGGCTTCGACTTCGAGCCGTCCTCCAACTCCCTGGACGTGTACGTGATGTACCTGCGGCGCAAGACCGAGGCCGGGGGCGAGCCGCGACTCGTGCACACCGTGCGCGGGGTGGGCTACGTGCTGCGGACGGGCGGCGGGGAGTGAGCGGAGTCGTCCGGCGCCTGCGGTCGCTGCCGCTGCGCTCCCGGCTGGCCCTGCTGACCACGGCGGCGGTGGCGTTCGCGGTGGCGGCGGTGGCGGCGGCGTGCTGGTTCATCACGCGGGACCGGTTGGTGGAGCAGTTGGACACGACGCTCAGCCAGGCGAATCCCGGCCCGCGCGACGTGCAGGTGCTCAGCAGCTACTGCAATGGCACGCTCCCGGATGACGTCCGGTTCCTGACCACGCCGTACACGACGCAGTTGGTTCCGACCGTCGGTGAGCCGTGCACGTCCCCCGACAAGCCCACGATCCCGGTGCAGGCGATCGACCAGCAGGTCGCCTCGGGCGCACGGGACAGCGCGACGCACACCACCAAGGCGTCGAACGGGACCTCGATGCGGGTCCACACCGAACGGCCAGCGGGTGTCAACGGCATTGCCATCTCCGTCGCCGCCCCTATGAAGCAGGTCGACGACCCCCTCAACCAGCTCGCACTCGTCCTGCTGGCCGTCTGCGGCTTCGGCGCGCTCGGGGCGGGCGCGGCGGGCCTGTGGATCGCGCGGGCCGGCCTGCGGCCCGTGGACGAGCTCACGGAGGCCGTCGAGCACGTGGCGGAGACCGAAGACCTTGGGGTGCGCCTGCCCGTCGAGGGCGAGGACGAGATCGCGCGGCTGGCCGCCGCGTTCAACTCGATGACCGCCTCCCTGGCGTCCTCCCGCGAACTCCAGCAGCAGCTCATCGCCGACGCCGGCCACGAGCTGCGCACGCCGCTGACGTCGATGCGCACCAATATCGACCTGCTGGTCCGCAGCGAGACCAGCGGACGGGCCATCCCGCCCGCCGACCGCGCCGCGCTGCTCGACTCGCTCAAGGCCCAGATGACCGAGCTGGGCGCGCTGATCGGCGACCTCCAGGAGCTGTCCCGGTCGGGACCGGCCGGCAGCGAGGGCCCCCTCCAGGTCGTCGCCCTGCACGACGCGACCCGCGCCGCGCTGACCCGCGCCCGGCTCCGGGGTCCGGAGCTGACGTTCGCGGTCGACCTGGCCCCCTGGTACGTCCGCGCGGAACCCGCCTCCTTGGAGCGGGCCTTGGTGAACGTCCTGGACAACGCCGTGAAGTTCAGCCCTCCCAAGGGCGTCGTGGAGGTCACCCTCGACCGGGGCACGCTGAGCGTCCGGGACCACGGCCCCGGGATCCCCGCCGACGAACTCCCGCACGTCTTCGACCGCTTCTGGCGCTCGCCCACCGCGCGGGCGCTGCCCGGGTCGGGTCTCGGCCTCTCGATCGTGGCGCGCACGATCCAGCAGGCGGGCGGGGACGTGGCGCTGAGCCCCGCGGAGGGCGGGGGCACGCGGGCGGTGGTCCGGCTACCGGGGGCCCCGACGCCGCCGCCGGGAACGGACGTCTGAGGGGCGGCACCGACCCCGTCCAGAACTGACGAGACGAAACGTCTTGCGGAGAGCGCTCCTGGGGTCTACTGTCTTCATAACGAGACGGACCGTTCCGTCTCACAGGCTGTCGCCTGAACAGGACTGTCGCCCAGGCAAAGGAACCCGCTTGCACCACCTAGCCGACCGCTCCACCGCATCGGCCGCCACCACGGCCTCCCAGCTCGTCCTGACCGACGTCACCAAGCGCTACGACGACCACGTCGTCCTGGACCGCGTCTCCCTGACCGTCCGCCCGGGCGAGAAGGTCGGCGTGATCGGCGACAACGGCTCCGGGAAGTCCACCCTGCTGCGGTTGATCGCGACCGCGGCCGCCGCCGCCCGCGCGGACGACGACCGCGCGCCGAAGGGCGGCGAGTTCCCCGACAACGGCTCGCTGACCGTCCACGCCCCCGGCGGCACCGGCCATCTCGCGCAGACCCTCGGCCTGCCCGGCAGCGCGACCGTCGGCGACGCCGTCGACCTCGCGCTCGCCGAGCTGCGCGCCCTGGAGCGCCGCATCCGCGCCGCGGAGGCGCGGCTCGACACGTCCGGGGCCGAGGGCCTGGCCGCGTACGACGCGCTGCTCGCCGCGTTCGAGGCGCGCGGCGGCCACGACGCCGAGCGCAGGGTGCGGGTGGTCCTGCACCGTCTGGGCGAGCGGGGCGGGCTCGACCGCGCCCGCCCGCTGGGCACCCTGTCGGGCGGCCAGCGCTCCCGGCTCGCCCTGGCCGGCACCCTGGCCGCCGCCCCCGAGCTGCTCCTGCTCGACGAGCCCACCAACGACCTCGACGACGAGGCCGTCGCCTGGCTGGAGGACCATCTGCGCCGCCACCGGGGCACGGTCGTCGCCGTCACCCACGACCGCACGTTCCTCGAACGGGTCACCTCCACCGTCCTGGAGGTGGACGCCGACCGCAGGACCGTCCGGCGGTACGGCGACGGCTACGCGGGCTACCTGGCCGCCAAGGCCGCCGCACGGGCCCGCTGGGAGCTCGCGTACGAGGAGTGGCGGGCGGAGCTCGACCGGCACGCGGCGCTGGCGGACGCCAACATCGCGCGCTTCGCGGCCATCCCGCACAAGAACCCGCGCGGGTTCAGCGGCGCCGGCGCGTTCCGCGCGCGCTCGCGGGCCCACGGCGCGCAGAGCCGCATCCGCGCGGCGCGCGAACGGATCCGGGTGCTCACCGAGAACCCGGTGCCCAGGCCGCCCGATCCCCTGCGGTTCACGGCCCGGATCACGACGGGCGACGGCGGGGATCCTGAGGGCTCCACGGGCCCCGTCGTCGAGGCCGCCGGGCTGCACGTCCCCGGACGGCTGGTCCTGGACGGCTCGCTGCGGCTCGGTCCCGGTGACCGGCTCCTGGTCACCGGTCCGAACGGGGCAGGCAAGACCACCCTCCTCAAGGTGCTCGCCGGCCTGATCGCCCCGTCCGCCGCCCGCACCCTGAAGCTCCCGTCCCGCCCCGGGCTCCTCCGGCAGGACGACGACTCCTGGGCGCGCGACGGCCGGACGGCCCTCCAGGCGTTCGCCCTCGGCCGCCCCGGGCTCCCCGAGGACCACGCCGACGCGCTGCTCGCACTCGGCCTCTTCCGGGAGGCGCAGCTCGACCAACCGGTGCGCACGCTGTCCGTGGGCCAGCGCCGCAAGCTCGAACTGGCCCGCCTGGTCACCGCCCCGCACGACCTGCTGCTCCTGGACGAGCCGACCAACCACCTCTCCCCCGGACTCGTGGAGGACCTGGAGACGGCTCTCGCGGACTACCGCGGCGCGCTGGTGGTCGTGAGCCATGACCGCAGGGTGCGGGCGCGGTTCGCGGGCGAGGTCCTGGAGTTGCGGTGAGCGAAAACGCGCACAAGGGCCGCGATTTCCCGGGGAGGGAAATCGCGGCCCGTGGGTGGGGGGGTGCGCTAAACCGCCCACAGGGGCCGCTTTTTCGGGGGGTGGTAACCCGCGGCCCTTGGGTGCGGTGTTGCGGTACTGCCTACTGGACGATCGTGATCCGGTCCGTCGCCGGCGGCGCGATCGGCGCGGTGGCCGAGGAGTTCGCCGACAGGTAGGCGTTGAAGAGGTCCAGGTCGGACGCGCCGACGAGCTTGTTCGTGCCCTTGGCGAGCGTCGGGAAGCCGTCGCCGCCGCCGGACAGGAACTCGTTCATGCCGACCCGGTACGTCTTCGCCGGGTCGATCGCCTCACCGTTGAGCTTCACCGAACCCGCGACGATCCGCTCCGCCCCGGTCTTCGTCAGGTCGAGCGTGTAGGTGAAGCCCTTCGACACCTGGAGGATCTTCGGCGAGGCCGCGTTCGCCCCGCTGACCTGCTCCTGCAGGGCGGTGACCAGCTGGGCGCCGGTCAGGTCGATCACCGTCATCATGTTGGTGAACGGCTGCACGGTGAACGCCTCGCCGTACGTCACCACCCCGTCGCCCTCGGCCCCCGAGGCCTTGTACACGAGGTCCGCGCGGATGCCGCCCGGGTTCATGAGGGTCAGCTGCGCGCCGCCCTTGTCGGCCGGTGCCAGACCCGCGAGCTGCGCGTCGGCGATCAGGTTGCCGAGCGGCTTCTCCAGGGCGGTCGACCCGCGTCCGTTGACGTCCGCGGAGATGAAGCCCTGAGGACGGGCGGCGATCGGCGCGGCGATCGTGTTCCAGCGCGCGATCAGCGACGTCATGTCCGCGGCCTTCGGCTGCGTGCGGTTCACGACGTAGTTCTTCGACACCGGCGACCGCTCGGTCCTGACCGCGGTCCGCACGACGTCGTCCGTCACCCGGTCGTACGTCAGCGTGGTGTCCGTGTAGACCTTCCCGAACGACGACGCGGACGTCACCAGGCGCGGCTTGCCCGCCGGGTCCGGCACCGTGCAGACGTACGCCTGGTGCGTGTGTCCCGTGACCAGCGCGTCGACCTCGGGCGTGATCCCCTTCGCGATGTCCAGGATCGGCCCCGAGATGCCCGCGCCGGGGGCCGGGCTGTCGCAGTCGTAGTTCACCGACGACGACGCCGGCGCGCCGCCCTCGTGGATCAGCGCGACGATCGCCTTCACGCCCTTGCGCTTCAGCTCGCGCGCGTACTTGTTGACGGTCTCGACCTCGTCGTGGAACTTCAGCCCCTTGACGCCGTTCGCCGTCACGATGTTCGGGGTGCCCTCCAGGGTCACGCCGATGAAGCCGACCTTCACGCCGTTCTTCCGCCACACCGTGTACGGCTTGAGGACCGGCTTGCCGGTCCGCTCCTTGGTGACGTTCGCCGCGAGGTAGGGGAAGTCCGCGCCCTTGAACTCCTTCCCGTCCTCGTAACACCCCTCGACCGGGTGGCAGCCGCCGTTCTGCAGGCGCGCCAGTTCCTCGGCGCCCTCGTCGAACTCGTGGTTCCCCACGGCCGTCACGTCGAGGTCGAGACCGTTCAGCGCCTCGATCGTGGGCTCGTCGTGGAACAGCCCCGAGAGCAGCGGGCTCGCCCCGACCATGTCGCCGCCGGCAGCGGTGATCGAGTACGAGTTGCCCTGGCGTGCCGTCCGCAGCGCCGTCGCCAGGTACTCCACGCCCCCGGCCGGTATCGCCTTCACCGTGCCGTCCGGCTGCGTCTCGTTGACGTTCCCCGCCGAACCCGCCGGCGGCTCCAGGTTCCCGTGCAGGTCGTTGAACGACAGCAACTGCACGTCCTGGTAGCGGCTCGGCTGCCACTTCCCCTTCCCGTCGTCCTTCCCGTGCGCCCCCGCCGGCATCGCTGCGACGAGCGCGCCAACGGTCGCCAGTCCGGCGGCCGTCGCGAGCAGTCGCCGTCCCCGGCGGTTGAGCGGTCTCTGCGGTGTGGCTGGCATCCGAGTTCCCCTTGTGAAGTCCGGTGCAGGGCTGAGGCTGTGCGGCAGCCTAGAGTCAACGCGCGTAGCGCGAGAAGGGGGTACGCGGTTACAAGCTGGTTGCCATTGGGAGCCGCATGCCTGCGCCCACCCGGACCCGGCGCCTTTCTTCCTTGCGCCGGCAAAGAACTCAGCCCGGCCGGCGCTTGAGGCCGCGCGGCCGCAGGCCGTGCACGCGCCGCCAGGCGCACCTGCCGCCCGGCGAGGGACTTGGGGAAGGGGCGGGTGGGGGAAACTCCCCCGCGAAGCGGGACACGAGACCCGCTGCCGTCAACGGTCACTGCACCCACCCCCGCCGTACGCTCGTGCACATGACTGACGCCGCCCGCGACATCCAGATCCTCGACACCCTCCGCGCCGACCAGGCGCAAGAGGTCCTCGACCTGCTGGCGACGACCGCCGCCGAGGACGGCGTGCAGGCCGTCTCGGAGCAAGGCCGCCTGCACCTCACCGGCGGCCCCCGCGACGGCATCCGCCACGCCCTCCTCACCGCGCACGACTCCCTCCTCGGCTACGCGCAGCTCGACGCCGGCGACCCCGTCGAGGCGACCGCCGTCGAACTCCTCGTCCACCCCTCCCACCGCACCCGCGGCCACGGCCGCGCCCTCGCCGAGGCCGTCCTGGCGGCGACGGACCACCGCCTCCGCGCCTGGGCCCACGGCGGCAAGCCCGCCGCCCGGCACCTCGCCCGCACCCTCGGCCTGCGCCTCTTCCGCGAACTCCGCCAGTTGCGGATGCCGTTGACGGACCTCGCCCTGCCCGGCCCCGTCCTCCCCGACGGCGTCGCGATCCGCACCTTCCGCCCCGGCGAGGACGACGCGGCCTGGCTCGCGGCGAACGCGGAGGCCTTCGCCCACCACCCCGAACAGGGCTCGCTCACCCAGCGCGACCTGGACGACCGCAAGGCCGAGCCGTGGTTCGACCCGGCGGGCTTCTTCCTCGCCGAGCGCCGCTCCGAAGGCCCCGGCGGCGAGGAGACGACCGAGCTGGTCGGGTTCCACTGGACCAAGATCCAGGACGGCGTCGGCGAGGTCTACGTCGTCGGCGTGCGCCCCGACGCGCAGGGCGGCGGGCTCGGCAAGGCGCTCACCACCATCGGCCTGCGCTACCTGGCCGGCCGGGAGCTGCCCACCGCGATGCTGTACGTCGACGCGGACAACAAGCCCGCCGTGACGGTCTACGAGCGCCTCGGCTTCACCACGTACGCGACGGACCTGATGTACCGCACGGAGTCCTGAACCGCAGGTCGGGCCTGTGGACAACACCCAATAAGTCATACCGGGCCGGGGGTTGACACCCCCGGCTCTCTTGTACCACCCTTTCACTAATCGATTAGTGAAAGGGTGGTTAACGCGTGGTCGAATTCCACATCGACCGCCGCAGCGGCGTCGCCACGTACCTCCAGCTGGTCCACCAGACCAAGCAGGCCCTGCGCCTCGGACTGCTCGAACCGGGCGACAAACTGCCCACCGCCCGCGAGGTGGTGGAGGCGACGGCGATCAATCCCAACACCGTGCTCAAGGCCTACCGCGAACTGGAGCGCGAGGGCCTCGTCGAGCCCCGCCGGGGCCTCGGCACCTTCGTCCGCAAGACCCTCGGCAGCACCCCGCCCGCCGACTCGCCGCTCGAACGCGAGCTGGCCGACTGGCTGGCGCGCGCCCGGGCCGGCGGCATGGACCGTGAGGACATCGCGGCCCTCGTCGAATCGACACTCAACGCACAATTCCCTCGGGGGGACGACAGATGAGCGGCACCACGCTTCACGACGACACCGGCGGCGGCCCACCCGCCCTCGCGGCCGACGGCCTCGGCATGACGTACGGCCTGCGCAAGCACCGGCACGCCCTGGTCGACTGCACGTTCCGGCTGCCCGCGGGCCGCATCTGCGCCCTCGTCGGGCCGAACGGAGCGGGCAAGTCCACCCTGCTGACCCTGGCCGCCGGGCTGATACGCCCGACCGCGGGACAGGTCCGCGTCCTCGGCCTGCACCCGGCCGCAGCCCGCGAACGCCTGGCCTACGTCGCCCAGGACAAGCCGCTCTTCCCGCAGTTGACCGTCGCCGCGACCCTGCGCGTCGGGCAGGAGCTCAACCCGGGCCGCTGGGACCAGGAGGCGGCGCAAGCGGTCGTGTACGACGAACTGGAGCCGGACGCGAAGGTCCGCAGCCTCTCCGGCGGCCAGCGCACCCGCGTCGCGCTCGCCCTCGCGCTCGGCAAACGGCCCGAGGTGATGCTGCTCGACGAGCCGATGGCCGACCTCGACCCGCTCGCCCGCCACCAGCTGATGGGCACCCTCATGGCGGCCGCCGCGGAGCACGGCACGACGATCGTCATCTCCTCCCACATCCTCACCGAGCTGGCCGACGCCTGCGACCACCTGCTCCTGGTGGACCGCGGCCGCGTCCGCCTCGCCGGCCCCACCGACGCGGTCCTCGGCGCGCACGCCCTGGTCACGGCCCCGCCCGGTCGCGACCTCGCCCCGCACGAGGTGATCGAGTCCCGCGCGAGCGGCCGCGGGCAGACCGCGCTCGTCCGGCCGCGGGGTCCGCTGGACCCGGCCTGGGAGGTCGCGGAACCCTCCCTGGAGGCCATGCTCCTCGGCCACCTCCGCAACCCGGACGCGCCGCAGCTACGGGTGGACGGGACGCAGGCCGCGGACACGCAGAGCGTCCCGGACGCGGCGGCGGAGACGGGGGCGCAGGCATGAGCGCGCTCGTTCCGGCCGGCCCGTTCCGCGCCTTGGTCCGGCTGCACGCACGGACCCTGTGGGTGGTGCTTGCGGCGGCCTGCGTGTCAGCGGGCGCGTTGGTGTGGGCGGCGCTGCACGAGATCAACACCCGCCCGGCCGACCCCGCCCGCCACGGTCACCTCTTCGACGAGGCGTACCTGCCGGGTCCCGACACCTACGCCAGCATCGTCGTCTACAACGCCCCCGGTGCACTCCTGCTGCTCCCCGTACTCGTCGCCGCCTACGCGGCCGGCCCGCTGTCGGCCCGCGAGTTCGAGTCCGGTACGGCCTCCCTGCTGCGGACTCAGTCCGTGTCGCCGACGCGCTGGTTCACGTCGAAGCTCGTCCTGGCCACTGCGGTCGTCGCAGCCGGCGTCCTGCTGCTGACCGCGACCTACCGATGGGCCTGGACCGCCCACCTGATCCAGCCGTACGAACGGCAGTGGTTCACGAGCACGGTGTTCCCGTCCGTCGGCCCGGCCCTGGCCGCCTACTGCCTACTCGGCC
The DNA here is from genome assembly GCF_042728285.1 of Streptomyces sp. NPDC060194. Lineage (NCBI taxonomy): Bacteria > Bacillati > Actinomycetota > Actinomycetes > Kitasatosporales > Streptomycetaceae > Streptomyces > Streptomyces sp. NPDC060194. The sequence continues at coordinate 17,017 of NZ_JBHWZH010000051.1, forward strand.
TCGCGCTGGGTCTGCTCGTCGGCGGAGTGCTCCGGCGGACCCTGCCCGCGGTGGGGCTGACGCTGGCCGCCCTCGGCCTTGTCATGATCGTGCTGCACCGGTTCCGCGGCGCGCTGTGGCCCGTCACGACGACGACCAGCGGCACCCCGCGCTTCCTGAGCGTGCGGGCACCCGACCACACTTTCGCCGTGGACCGCGGAGTGATCCTCCAGGACGGCTCCCGCGCCGGGATCCCGCGCTGCGGCAACGCCAGTGGTGACGCCCTCACCGCCTGCCTCGACAAGGCCGGGGTCGTCGACTGGTACGCCGACTACCACCCCGCGTCCCACTTCTGGCCCCTCCAGCTCGTGGAGACCGGCATCCTCCTGCTTCTGGCCGCGCTCGCCGCGGGCGCCTCGTACGCCCTGGTCCGGCGCCGGACCGCGCCCCGCCCACTCGCTGCGGCCCCCGCGCCGAACGCCCCCGCGCACCCCGCCCGCGAGGAGGCCGCCGTATGAGCGTGCTCGCCCTCAAGGGCATGCCGAGGACCGTGGCGCGGCTGCACCGGACCGCGCTGATCTTCACACTGCTGTGCCTGCTCGCACTGGCCGGCGCGACGGTGTGGCTGTACAGCATCGGCGACGAGGCCCGGCTCGGCGAGAGGGGCTGCGCCTCGCCGCCCACCGACGGACTGCCGTCGTGCGAACGGGTCTGGGACAACTGGGCGTCGGGCATCTACAGCCCGTACCTGGCCCTTGCCACCACCGCGGTGTCCTACCTGGTCTTCCCCGTGGCCGCCTGGGCCGGGGCGGCCCTGATCGGCCGGGAGCTGGAGAACGGCACCGCCCGGCTGACGTGGACGCAGTCGATCACCCCCACCCGCTGGCTGACCGCGAAACTCGCGCTTCCCGCACTCGTCCTGACCGCGTGCGTCACCACGGCGGTACTTCTGCTCGCCTGGGCCCGGCGTGACGGCGACCCGAACCACACGGGCGACTGGTACATGGCCGACCACTTCATCGTGCGCGGCCCCGTCGCCGTCGCCCTCGTCCTCGCGGGCCTCGCCCTAGGCGCGCTCGCCGGGGTGCTCACCCGCCGGACCCTCCCCGCCCTCGGCCTGGGCTTCGGCCTCGCGCTGGTCCTCTACAACGTCCTGGAGCGCTACCGCGAGAGCCTCTGGCCGACAGCCACCAGGATCACCGCGAGTCAGGCCCCTCTTCCTCGCGACGCGTGGCCGATAGGGAGCGGCATCATCCTCTCTGACGGTACGCGCAGAAGCGGCTACTTCAACGACTGCACCGGAATACCGGTCGACATGGCCCCCTGCGCCCCTTCCGGCGCCCGCTTCCTCGACGAGTACCACCCCGCCTCCCACCTCCTCCCCCTCCACCTCGTCGAGACCGGCATCCTCCTCGCCGTGACCGCCGCGGCCACCACCGCCGCCTTCGTGCTGATACGCCGCCGTACCGCCTGACCCGCGGTGCCACCGCGCGGACGCCCTGGACGGAGGGGAGGGCGTCCGCAGGGGGCCGCGTCCCTCGGACGGCCCAACCGTCCGGGGGACGCGCCCCGCTCACGTGAACCGGGCCCCCCGGGGAGACGCACCCTGCTTCCCCGGACGTCACCCCGGCGTCACCCCCGCTTCAACCTGACTTGCGACGCTCGCGGAATGCCGCCCGCCGCGCATTCCGACCGTCTCGACGACTCCGACGAGCCGCTCGTGCCCCCCGCACGGAAGAATGGGGTCATGAGCCAGCCTTTCAGCGCCCGCGCAACCGACCGTGCCGACGCCCCCGCCACCGGCGGCAACGGAGGCACCGGCAGCAGCGACGGCCCCGCAGACGTGTCGCTCCTGCACGCTCAGCCGACGGTCGGCTCCATCGCGGCCCACCGCCCGCACACCCTCTCGGCCACCGTCGCCGACCTGGAGCCGAACATCGACTCCGACTCCGACATGTACGACGAGGCCAAGGACACCGGTGAGCTGCCGCAGGGCCGCTTCCTGGACCGCGAGCGCAGCTGGCTGGCGTTCAACGAGCGGGTGCTCGAACTGGCCGAGGACCCCACCACCCCGCTCCTTGAGCGGGCGAACTTCCTGGCGATCTTCGCGTCCAACCTGGACGAGTTCTTCATGGTCCGGGTGGCCGGCCTCAAGCGCCGGATAGCCACCGGCGTCGCCACCCGGTCCGCCTCCGGCCTCCAGCCGCGCGAGGTCCTGGACCTGATCTGGAACCGCTCGCGCGAGCTGATGGCCCGGCACGCCGCCTGCTTCGCGCAGGACATCTGCCCGGCCCTCGCCGACGAGAACATCCACCTGCTGCGCTGGCCCGACCTGACGGAGAAGGAGCAGGCCCGCCTGTTCACCCTCTTCCGCCAGCAGATCTTCCCCGTCCTCACCCCGCTCGCGGTCGACCCCGCGCACCCCTTCCCGTACATCTCCGGGCTCTCGCTGAACCTCGCCGTCGTGGTGCGCAACCCCGTCAGCGGCCACCGGCACTTCGCGCGCGTGAAGGTGCCGCCGCTGCTCTCGCGCTTCCTGGAGGCGTCGCCGAACCGGTACGTCCCCATCGAGGACGTCATCGCGGCGCAGCTGGAGGAGCTGTTCCCGGGAATGCTCGTCGAGGCCACCCACATGTTCCGGGTGACCCGCAACGAGGACCTGGAGGTCGAGGAGGACGACACCGAGAACCTCCTCAAGGCGCTGGAGAAGGAGCTGATGCGGCGCCGGTTCGGGCCCTCGGTGCGCCTGGAGGTCGAGGAGTCGATCGACCCGTACGTCCTGGACCTGCTGGTCCGCGAGCTGAAGATCTCCGACGCCGAGGTCTACCCGCTGCCCGGCCCGCTCGACCTGACCGGCCTGTTCGGGATCTCGGGCCTCGACCGGCCCGAGCTGAAGTACCCGAAGTTCGTCGCCGGTACGCACCGCGACCTCGCCGAGGTCGAGTCGGCGTCCGCGCCGGACGTCTTCGCCGCCCTGCGCGAGCGGGACGTCCTCCTGCACCACCCGTACGACAGCTTCTCGACCTCCGTGCAGGCCTTCCTGGAGCAGGCCGCGGCCGACCCGGACGTGCTCGCCATCAAGCAGACGCTGTACCGGACGTCCGGCGACTCGCCGATCGTCGACGCGCTGATAGACGCGGCGGAGTCCGGCAAGCAGGTGCTCGTCCTCGTCGAGATCAAGGCCCGCTTCGACGAGCAGGCCAACATCAAGTGGGCGCGCAAGCTGGAGGACGCCGGCTGCCACGTGGTGTACGGGCTGGTCGGCCTGAAGACGCACTGCAAGCTCTCCCTGGTGGTCCGTCAGGAGGGCGAACTCCTGCGCCGCTACAGCCACGTCGGCACCGGCAACTACCACCCGAAGACGGCCCGGCTCTACGAGGACCTCGGCCTGCTCACCGCCGACCCGCAGGTGGGCGCGGACCTCTCCGACCTCTTCAACCGGCTCTCCGGTTACTCCCGCCGCGAGACCTACCGGCGGCTCCTCGTCGCCCCCAAGTCCCTACGCGACGGGCTGATCTCCCGCATCGACAAGGAGATCAAGGACCACCGGGCCGGCCGGCCCGCGTACGTCCGCATCAAGGTGAACTCCATCGTCGACGAGCCGCTCATCGACGCCTGCTACCGGGCGTCGCGGGCCGGCGTCCCGGTCGACGTGTGGGTGCGGGGCATCTGCGCGGTCCGGCCCGGCGTCGCGGGGCTCTCGGAGAACATCCGGGTGCGGTCCGTCCTCGGCCGGTTCCTGGAGCACTCGCGGGTGTTCGCCTTCGGCAACGGCGGCGACCCGGAGATCTGGTTCGGCAGCGCGGACATGATGCACCGCAACCTCGACCGCCGGATCGAGGCGCTGGTCAGGGTCACCGACCCCGCCCACCGCGCCGCGCTCAACCGGCTGCTCGAGACCGGCATGTCGGAGACCACCGCCTCCTGGCACCTGGGCCCGGACGGCGAATGGACCCGCCACTCCGCCGACCAGGACGGCCGCCCGCTGCGCAACGTCCAGGAAATGCTCATCGACGCCCGGAGGCGCCGGCGTGGCTCAGCGACACCCTGACCCGACCATCGTCCCCGCGGCCGGTACGGGCACCGACCCGACCGGCCCGGGGACCGGAACCGGGACCGGGACCTCCCCCCGACCCCCGGCGCCCGGCGGCCCCACCGCCGGCGCCGTCCTCGCCCCCCACCTGCGCGAGCGCGCCACCCGCTTCCTGCGGACCCTGCGCGACCTGCGCGACGGCGAACCGCACGCGGTCCCCGCCCTGCGGGAGAACGCCCACGTCACCGCCGCCGTCCTGCACACCTACGGCCCCCTGCTCGACCCCGACTGGGCCACCGGGCTGCGCGCCGAGCTCTCCTGGCTCGCCGCCGGCCTCGGCCGCGAGCACACCTACGAGGCCCGCCTCGACCGCCTGCAGGCCGCGCTGCACCATCTGTCCCGGGCGGACGGCGACGGCCCCGCGCCCGGGGGAAGGTCCGCGAGCGACCCGGGGCCCGCAGCGTCGCGCGTCCCCGCCTCCCGCGCCCCCGACGCGCTGCTCCCCGTCGGCACCGCCCGCGCCGCCGCCTTACTGCACCGGCAGCTGACGCTCGCCCGCACCCGCGCGCACTCCGCCACCCTGGAGACCCTGCGCTCGGAGCGGTTCCACGCCCTGGCCGACGCCATGGCCGTCCTGGTCGGCGAGGTGCCCCTCGCCCACCCCGGGGAGCAGCTCGCCCCCCTCTGCGCGGCGGCCGCCACCCGGGTCCGCACAGCGGCGGACGCCCTCACCGCCGAGGCGCCCGATGCACCGGGCGCACCGGGCAGCCCCGACCACCGCCCCGCCGACCCGTACGACGAGACGCACGACGCCGACTGGGAGCGCCTGCGCCGCCTCCTGTGCCTGCACCGCCACGCCGAGGACGTCCTGACGGCCGGCCAGGGCCCCACCGAGGACCCCACGCCGGCGGACGACACCCTCGCCCGCGCCGCGCGGGCCCTCGCCGAGCACCGCGACGCGATCGGCGCCGCGCAGGCCGCCGCGGCCGCCGCCCGCACCCCCCGCATCGCCCCCGCCACCGCCTACGCCCTCGGTGTGCTCCACGCCGACCAGCGCCACGAGGCGGCGGCGGCGCGCGAGGCCTTCCACCGGGCCCGGCCGTGGGCCGCGACCCCGGCCCCGGTCGCATGAGCGCCGTCCCCGCCCCGGACACCGCACCGGTGCGCGCCGCCGGCTGCGTCCTGTGGCGGCCCGCGCAAGGCGCCGACGCCGAAACCGGTCTCGGCATCGAGATCTGCGTCGTCCACCGTCCGAAATACGACGACTGGTCGCACCCGAAGGGCAAGCTGAAGCGCGGCGAGGAACCCCTCGCCGCGGCCCTGCGCGAGGTGGAGGAGGAGACCGGTTTCCAGTGCCTGCCGGGCGGCCGGCTCCCCACCGTCCGCTACCTCGCCCTCGGCCGCCCCAAGGAGGTCTCCTACTGGACCGCCGAGGCGACCACCGGCCGGTTCGAGCCGAGCCACGAGGTCGACCGGATCCGGTGGCTCCCGCCCGACGAGGCCCGCGCCGCCCTCACCCGGCTCCACGACCGCACCCTCGTCGACGCGCTCCTGGAGCACCTCGATCCACCCGTCTGACCCCGCCCGACCCGCGGCCCGCCACCCTCCCCAGGGCAGCGGGCCGATTTTCGTACCCGTCCGCCGAGGTTCACCCGCCGTTCACCCACCCCCTCAGACCGCTTCACCTGTTCTGCCTAATTTCGGACTCACAAACGAACCGGCATCACCCCGGAGCGCACCGCCGCTCCCCGCAGAACCGCAGATCAGCACCATCTCGACGCACGCCGCCCGGCAACCCGCGGCGGCTCCCGGAAGGAACACCCGACAGTGAAGCTTCAGCGCACCTCCCGGCTTCGCGCCCTCGCCATCGGCGTCGTCGCCGTGTCCAGCGCCCTGGCCCTCACGGCGTGCGGCTCGGACGACACGGGCACCGAGTCCACCGGCGGCGATGGCGGCGGCACCACGAAGGCCGCGCCGGCCGGCGACATCGACTGCCAGGGCAAGGGCCAGCTGCTCGCCAACGGCTCCTCCGCGCAGAAGAACGCCATGGACGCCTGGGTCAAGGCCTACATGTCCGCCTGCAAGGACGTGCAGATCAACTACAAGGCCGAGGGTTCGGGCGCGGGCGTCACCGCGTTCCTCCAGGGCCAGACCGCCTTCGCGGGCTCCGACTCGGCGCTCAAGCCGGAGGAGATCGAGAAGTCGAAGGAGGTCTGCAAGGACAGCCAGGCCATCGACCTGCCGATGGTCGGCGGCCCGATCGCGGTCGGCTACAACGTCCCCGGCGTCGACAAGCTCGCGCTGGACGCCAAGACGCTCGCCCAGATCTTCGACAGCAAGATCACCAAGTGGGACGACCCGGCCATCAAGAAGCTGAACCCCGAGGCGAAGCTGCCGGCCACCAAGATCCAGGCCTTCCACCGCTCGGACGAGTCCGGCACCACGGACAACTTCACCAAGTACCTCAAGGCCGCGGCCCCCGCGGACTGGAAGTACGAGCCCGGCAAGGTCTGGGAGGCCAAGGGCGGCCAGTCCGCGGCCCAGTCCTCCGGTGTCGCCTCGCAGGTCAAGCAGGTCGAGGGCGCGATCTCCTACTTCGAGCTCAGCTACGCCGGCGAGGACATCAACACCGTCGACCTCGCCACCGGCGCCTCCGCGCCCGTCGAGGCCACCGTCGACAACGCCTCCAAGGCCATCGCCGAGGCCAAGGTCGTCGGCCAGGGCAAGGACCTCGCCCTCGAGCTCGCCTACGACACCAAGGCGGAAGGGGCCTACCCGATCACCCTGGTGACCTACGAGATCCTCTGCGAGAAGGGCAACAAGCCCGAGACGCTCGACGCCACCAAGTCCTTCCTCACCTACATCTCCTCCGAGGACGGCCAGTCGGTCCTGAAGGACGCGGGCTACGCCCCGATCCCGACCGAGATCGCCACGAAGGTCCGCGAGACCGTCAAGGGCCTCGCCTAAGACGCCGCCGGGGGCCCGTGCCTCCCCGCACGGGCCCCCGGGGCGCCCATCCGGTGCACCACCGCCAGCAGTACGCAGACCGGAGACATCCCATGGCAACCGCCACCCGCACCACCGAACCCCCGCCACCGACACCGCCCCGGGCGCCCAGCGCCGCGGAGGCGAAGGGCGCGACCCGCCCCGGCGACCGGATCTTCCTCGGCCTCTCCCGCGGCTCCGGCATCGCCCTCCTGGTGATCATGGCCGCGATCGCGGTCTTCCTCACCTACCGGGCCACGCTCGCCCTCGCGGACAACGAGGGCAACTTCCTCACCACCTTCGAGTGGAACGCCAACGCCTCCCCGCCGGTCTTCGGCATCGCGGTCCTGGCCTTCGGCACCATCGTCAGCTCGGTCATCGCCATGGCGATAGCCGTTCCGATCGCCGTCGGCATCGCGCTGTTCATCTCGCACTACGCGCCCCGCCGCGTCGCCGCGCCGCTCGGATACGTCATCGACCTGCTCGCCGCCGTGCCGTCGATCATCTACGGCCTGTGGGGCGCACTCGTCCTGGTCCCGAACCTGACCGGCCTCTACTCCTGGCTGGACGACTACTTCGGCTGGACCGGCGTCCTCTCCTACGAGGGCGGCGCGGCCCGCTCGCTGCTGACCGTCGGCATCCTGCTCGCGATCATGATCCTGCCGATCGTGACCAACGTGAGCCGCGAGGTCTTCCTCCAGGTCCCGCGCATGCACGAGGAGGCCGCCCTGGCCCTCGGCGCGACGCGCTGGGAGACCATCAGGATGACCGTGCTGCCCTTCGGCCGCTCCGGCGTCATCAGCGCCTCGATGCTGGGCCTGGGCCGCGCGCTCGGCGAGACGATGGCCGTCGCCACCGTGCTCTCCCCCAACTTCCTCATCAACGCCAGCCTGCTCGACCCGGGCGGCGGCACCTTCGCGCAGAACATCGCGAGCAAGTTCAGCGAGGCGAGCGAGGCCGGGCGCGACGCCCTCATCGCCTCCGGACTCGTGCTCTTCGTCATCACCCTCCTGGTGAACGGCGCCGCACGCGCGATCATCGCCCGCCGCAAGGAGTACTCGGGAGCCAACGCATGAGCGCCACCGTCATGGACAAGCCCCCGGCGCCCGACCGCCGCAAGCCGTCCCTCACCGCGGCCCGCCTCCCGCGCTGGACCCCCGCCGGGCTCGCGGTCGCCTCCGCCGCGATCGGCGCAGCGATCGGCGCGCTCGCCGGACTCGACTCCCGCATCCAGTGGGCGCTCATCGCCGGCCTCGTCTTCCTGGCCGGGTCCTACGCGCTCGCCGCCGTCGTCGAGGGCCCGCGGCAGGCGAAGGACCGGTTCGCCACCTCGGTGGTGTGGCTGGCGTTCGTCGCCGCCCTCGTCCCGCTGCTCTCCCTCGTCTGGGAGACCCTGGAGCGCGGCCTCAAGGTCTTCGACGGCTACTTCCTGTCCCACTCCATGGGCGTGGTCGCCGACGCCGAGACCGGCGGCGGCATCAACGCCGCGATCATCGGGACCCTGGAGCAGGTCGGCCTCGCCGCCCTGATCGCCGTCCCGATCGGCCTCCTGACCGCCGTCTACCTGGTCGAGTACGGCCGCGGCCGGCTCTCGCAGGCGGTCACGTTCTTCGTGGACGTCATGACCGGCATCCCGTCGATCGTCGCGGGCCTGTTCGTCCTGTCCTTCTGGATCCAGATCCTCGGCTTCGGACCCTCCGGCTGGGCCGGCGCGATGGCGCTCGCGATCCTGATGATGCCGGTCGTGGTCCGCTCGACGGAGGAGATGCTCAAGCTCGTCCCGAACGAGCTGCGCGAGGCCTCGCTCGCCCTCGGCATCCCCAAGTGGCGCACCATCCTCAAGGTCGTCATCCCGACCTCGATCGGCGGCATCACCACCGGCGTCATGCTCGCGGTCGCCCGCATCGCCGGCGAGACCGCCCCGGTCCTCCTGCTGGTCTGGGGCAACCCGTTCATCAACGAGAACCCCTTCGAGGGCGCGCAGGCATCGCTGCCGCTGTACATCTACCAGCAGTACGCGGCCGGGAGCGAGGCCTCACAGGACCGCGCCTGGGCCGCAGCCCTCGCCCTGATCGCCTTCGTCATGATCCTCAACCTGGTCGCCCGCGGCATCGCCCGCTGGAAGGCCCCCCAGCACAGCACCCGATAAGGAGCCACCGCCATGGCCAAACGCATCGACGTGTCGGGCCTCTCGGCCTACTACGGCACCCACCGCGCCATCGAGGACATCTCGATGACCGTCGAACCCCGCTCCGTGACCGCCTTCATCGGCCCCTCCGGCTGCGGCAAGTCCACCTTCCTGCGCACCCTCAACCGCATGCACGAGGTCACCCCCGGCGGCCGCGTCGAGGGCAAGGTCCTGCTCGACGACGAGGACCTCTACGGAACGGGCGTCGACCCGGTCGCCGTCCGCCGCACCATCGGCATGGTCTTCCAGCGGCCGAACCCGTTCCCGACCATGTCGATCTTCGACAACGTCGCCGCCGGCCTCAAGCTCAACGGCTCGTACAAGAAGTCCGAGCTGAACGACGTCGTCGAGAAGTCGCTGCGCGGCGCGAACCTCTGGAACGAGGTCAAGGACCGGCTGAACAAGCCCGGCTCCGGCCTCTCCGGCGGCCAGCAGCAGCGCCTGTGCATCGCCCGCGCGATCGCCGTCGAGCCGCAGGTGCTCCTCATGGACGAGCCCTGCTCCGCCCTCGACCCGATCTCCACGCTGGCGATCGAGGACCTCATCGGCGAGCTCAAGGAGCGCTTCACGATCGTCATCGTGACGCACAACATGCAGCAGGCGGCCCGCGTCTCCGACCGCACCGCCTTCTTCAACCTCGCCGCCGTCGGGCAGCCGGGCCGGCTCATCGAGCTCGACGAGACCCAGCGGATCTTCTCCAACCCCTCCGTCCAGGCGACGGAGGACTACATCTCGGGCCGCTTCGGATAACCGGCGCCAGGCCCGTCCCGACCGTCTGCGGTGCTGCATGGCGGTGCCACCGCAGGACGAAAGGGCCCGCCCCCGGGAGACCGGGGGCGGGCCCTCTGCCGTGCGTGAGGAGCGGCGTCCCTAGAGGAACGCGAGATGCACCACCCAGAAGCTCAGCGCCGCGACCGTCGCCGCCGCCGGCATGGTGATGAACCAGCCCAGGACGATGTTCTTGGCGACGCCCCACCGCACCGCGTTGACCCGCTTCGTCGCCCCCACACCCATGATCGCCGAGGTGATGACGTGCGTCGTGGAGATCGGCGCGTGCAGGACGTACGACGACGCGAACATGATCGACGCGCCCGTGGCCTCCGCCGCGAACCCCTGCGGCGGGTCGAGTTCGATGATCTTCCGGCCGAGCGTCCGCATGATCCGCCAGCCGCCGGCGTAGGTGCCGAGCGACAGCATCACGGCGCAGGCGAGCTTCACCCAGACCGGGATCGGGTCGCTGTACTTCTCGTGGCCGGAGATGACCAGCGCCATGACGACGATGCCCATCGCCTTCTGCGCGTCCTGCAGACCGTGGCCGAGCGCCATGCCCGCCGCCGAGACGGTCTGCGCGATCCGGAACCCGCGCTTCGTCTTGTGCGGGTTGGACTTCCGGAACATCCACATGATCGCCGTCATGACCAGGTACCCGACGACCAGGCCGACGATCGGCGACAGGAACATCGGGATGACGATCTTCTCCAGGACGCCCGTCCAGTACACGACCGTGCCGCCGGCGAGCGCCGCCCCGACCATCCCGCCGAACAGCGCGTGCGAGGACGACGAGGGCAGGCCGAAGTACCAGGTGATCAGGTTCCAGATGATCGCTCCGACGAGCGCGGAGAACAGGATCCACATCCCGGTCCGGCCCTCGGGCGTGGCGATGATCCCCTCACTGACCGTCTTGGCCACCCCGCTGCCGAGGAACGCGCCCGCGAGGTTCATCACCGCGGCCATGGCGAGCGCCGCGCGGGGGGTGAGCGCCCGGGTGGAGACGGAGGTCGCGATCGCGTTCGCGGAGTCGTGGAAGCCGTTGGTGTACGTGAAGAAGAGCGCGACCCCGATGGTCACGACGAGGGCGAAGGTGTCCACGAAGCCTCAGGACTCCTTGACCGCGATGGTCTCCACGGTGTTCGCGACATGCTCGAACGCGTCGGCCGCCTCTTCGAGCACGTCCACGATCTGCTTCAGCTTCAGGACCTCCATGGCGTCGTACTTGCCGTTGAAGAGGTGCGCGAGCAGCTTGCGGTGGATCTGGTCGGCCTGGTTCTCCAGCCGGTTGACCTCGATCCAGTACTCGGTGAGGTTGTCCATCGTCCGCAGGTGCGGCATCGCCTCGGCGGTCAGCTCCGCGGCCCGGGCGAGGACCTCGATCTGCTGCTCGACGCCCTTGGGCAGCTCGTCGACGTTGTAGAGGACGACCAGGTCGACGGCCTCCTCCATGAAGTCCATGATGTCGTCGAGGGACGACGCGAGGTTGTAGATGTCCTCGCGGTCGAACGGCGTGATGAACGAGGAGTTGAGCTGGTGGAAGATCGCGTGCGTCGCGTCGTCACCCGCGTGCTCGGCCGCCCGCATCCGCTCCGCGATCTCGGCCCGGGCGGACGGATCCGCTCCGAGCAGTTCCATCAGGAGCTTCGAGCCCGTGACGATGTTGTCGGCGGACGCCGCGAACATGTCGTAGAAGCTCGTCTCCCTGGGGGTCAGACGAAAGCGCACAAGGGGTCCTCGGGGTGCGTGGGATCTGTCGTGGGTACCGGTCAGGCTGATGCTAGGCGCATCATCCGGCCACGGCTAACCGGCATCGCACCAGTGTCGCCCATCGGGCAGAGTGATCGGCAAGCGGTACCAGCACCTTGCGCAAGGACGGGTACCCTATACCCAGGAGGGGTATGAAAACCCCCGGAATCCCCGCACTGTCCCACCGGAGGGCACGATGACGACCACCGAGGCCGGCACCCCCGCGGTCGGCACCACCCCGGCCGGCGAAGGACCGCGGCCGGGTGTGGCCGAGACCACGCCCGCCACCCACGGCTACCACGACCAGAAGTCCGAGCACCTCAAGCGCCTGCGCCGCATCGAGGGCCAGATCCGCGGCCTGCAGCGGCTCGTCGACGAGGACGTCTACTGCATCGACATACTCACCCAGGTCTCGGCGTCCACCAAGGCCCTGCAGTCCTTCGCCCTCCAGCTCCTGGAGGAGCACCTGCGCCACTGCGTCGCCGACGCGGCGGTCAAGGGCGGCGACGAGATCGACACGAAGGTCGACGAGGCGACGAAGGCGATCGCCCGCCTGCTGCGGACGTGACGCGCGAGCCCTCCGGACCGGCCCCGGCGGCCCGGTGAGGCGACCCGGCCCGCACGACCGGGGACGGGCTGCGGGCGGCCGGCCCCTGGGGGCCGCAGCCGGGTCCGGGGCTACGGGCCCGGGGCGCGCGGCCCGTCGCCGTCGGCCGGTCGGCGTGGGGCGGTGACCTTGAGCACCTCGTCGATCCGGTCCGCGGGCAGCCGCTCTCCGATCGCGGCCGCGGCCGCGATCATCAGCTCGCCGTACAGCTCGATCTCGGCGAGAGCGACATGATCCGACACGGCGGTACGTCCCACAGGGGCCACGTCCATCACCTCCTCCCGCCGTCTGCGGACCCCAGCGTAGGCAGTGCGGCACGCCCGGCGCATGGCACGGACGGACCATTTTCACGCCCCCCGGACGCGGCGTCAGCGCTCGGCGATCGTCCCGGCGAAGATGTCCTCCTCGGCGGGCAGCCGCCACCGGGTGCGGGTGCCGAAACCGTCGAGCAGCGTCGTGGAGGCGACCTCCATCGCCCGGCCCCCCGCGCCCGTCCCGCCCGCGGCCATCCCGTCGCTGAAGCTGAACCGGTGCCGCACCTTGCGCAGCCGCCCCTCCTCGTCGAGGTAGGCGTCGAACCGCACCAGGTCCCTGGCGAACCCCCTCGCCGCCGCGGCGAGCGGGCCCCGCGCGCCGGGAGAGGCCTCCTTCGCGGCCCGGCCCAGGTCGGCGGTCCCGCGGAAGTGCCGCACCTCCGTCCCGCCGACGCGCTTCTCACCGACGTAGTCCACGTCCGACGCCGCGCGCAGCAGCTCCGCCGCGACCATCGGGTCCGTGGCGCCGCCGGTCACCAGGTTGCCGTCGTTCAGCCCGGCGGTCTCGATCCGCACCCATTTGTCCGCCGGCACCCCCGCGCCGCGGTTCTTCATGTAGAGCGCGCCCGGCGCCAGCATCTCCGTGATCGGCCGGTGCTCCTGCACCCCCGCGGGGTCCGCCGGCAGCACCACCTCCAGCCGCCCGGTCGCGGACCGGAAGTCGTACGCCCCCTCGCCCCGGATCGTCACCCGCGTGCCGCCGCTGGCCATCTCCATCGACGTCCGCGTCCTCGCCGTCCCCGCCCGCACCAGCCGCTCCGCGGCCCCCCGGACGAGCGTCGCGCCCCGCTCCCCCGACATCCGGTCCTCGGCCGCCGCGCCGTCCACCGAACACCCCGTCGTCCCCAGCACCGAGAGCACCACCGCGGCGACCCCCGCCGCACCACCCGCGCCCCGACCCCGCACGTCCCTGACCATCGCCGCCCACCGACTCCCGTCCCGCCGCGTACCCCGCCTAACGACGGTCCCCACCCGCCGTCACGCCCGCTACGGTTGAACGGTGTCCGCACACCGCACCACCACCACCGAGACCGGCAGCTTCGTCACGGCGATCTGCGCCTGCGGCTGGCGCGGCCCCTCCCGCAGAGCCCGCTCGAAGGCCCGCGAGGACGCGGCGGCACACGAACGGGAGAACGCGGTGCCCGCCGGCGCGTGACCTCCGCCGGGACGGCCGAAAAGGGTTGCTGCGGAGCTACGCCGCCAGGTCGCGGGCGGGGTCGTCGCGGCGCGACGACGCCATCGCCTGGGCGGGGAGCGACACCTCGGCCGGAACGACCGGAGCCCACACCAGCCGCCCGCCCCGCGACCGCTCCACCGCCCCCACGACCCGCGTCAGCAGCGCCAGGGCCGGCGGCGCGAGCAGCAGCGCGACCGCCGTGCCGAGCGCGAACCCCCCGATCACGTCCGTCGGGTAGTGCACCCCCATGTAGACCCGGCTCACGCCCGCGAACAGCGCGACGAGGATCGCGAGGACACCCAGCCCCCGGTGCGCGACGAAGATCCCCACCGCCAGCGCCATCGCCATCGTCGCGTGGTCGCTGACGAAGGAGAAGTCCGTCTTCCCGTCGACCAGCACCTCGAGCCCCTCGTGGTCGAGGAACGGCCGCGGGCGGCCGACGAACCCCCGGATCGGGATGTTCACCACCAGGGCGACCGCCGCGGCCAGCGGCGCCCAGACGAGTCCCGCCACCCCGCTCACCGCCTCGTCGCGCGAGACGGCCCGCCGCCGGACGCTCCACCACGCCCACAGCCCGAGCAGCACCAGCGCGAGAATCGTGCCGTACTCGCCGACGAACTCCATGGTCCGGTCGACCCAGTGCGGGGCGTCCTGGGCGACGCCGTTGATGTCGTAGAGCAGGCTGACGTCGGGGTTCGACCCGGAGGCCTCAAGTCCAGCCATCTCCACTGCCCCTTGCCTGGTGCGTCGTACTCGTCGAGCTCACGGTGCCCACGGGACCGCCGGGGCCGCCGTCCGGCCGTCGGCCGACACCAGCATCCCGCGCCCGTGAACGAGGAACGTCCGCTCCCCCCGTCCACGTTCCACTCTGCACGGAAAGATCACTCGGACGTTATCGAAGAGTGACTCGTCCCCGCAGCTCAAGAGGGTGCCCTGACGCTGAGTTCCAGCCAGATGACCAAACGTCACAAATCCGGACCGGTCTCCTCCGGGGCGGCCGGCCCCGCGGCCTCGACCGACTCCGGCAGCTTCGTCGGCAGCGCCTCCGCGCCCGCCGCCGTCACCCGGGTGGCCCCGAAGTAGTCCGGGGTGTCGATCCGGTCGAAGCGGATGACGGCCCCCGTCCGCGGCGCGTCGATCATGTACCCGCCGCCGACGTAGAGCCCGACGTGCCGGATGGCGCGGGAGTTGGTGAGGTCGTCGGAGAAGAACACCAGGTCCCCCGGGAGCAGCTCGTCCCGGCTCGGGTGCTCGCCCGCGTTGTACTGGTCGTTGGCGACGCGCGGCAGCGTGATGCCGACGGAGGCGTACGCGGCCTTCGTCAGCCCCGAGCAGTCGAAGCGCCCGCCGTCGGCGGCCGTCCCGTCGCCGCCCCAGAGGTAGGGCGTGCCGAGCTTCTTCTGCGCGTAGTAGATCGCGCCGGCCGCCTGCTTGCTCGGGTCGACCCGGCCGACCGGCTTCGCGAAGCTCTTGGACAGCTCGGTGATGCGCTGGACGTAGTTCTGCGTCTCCTTGTACGGCGGGACGCCGCCGTACTTGATGACCGCGTACGCCCCCGCGTTGTACGAAGCGAGCATGTTGTGGGTCGGGTTCCCGGGCACGTCCTCGACGTACTTCGCCAGCGAGCAGTCGTAGGTGGCCGCCGAGGGGATCGCGTCGGCGGGGTCCCAGACGTCGCGGTCGCCGTCCTGGTCGCCGTCGACGCCGTGCGCGGCCCACGTGCCGGGGATGAACTGCGCTATCCCCTGCGCGGCCGCGGGGCTCTGCGCGCGGGGGTTCCAGCCGCTCTCCTGGTACAGCTGGGCGGCGAGCAGCGCCGGGTTGATGGCCGGGCAGAGGTTGCCCCACTTCTGCACCAGCGCCTGGTACGCGGCCGGCACCGAGCCCTTGACGAGCCCGACGGCCCGCCCGCCCCCGCCGACCCCGTTCATCAGGTTCCCGGCGACCATGTACGTCCCGACGACGAGCAGCAGCACGAAGCTCACGCCTGCCGCGGCGACGGCCGTCCCGACGAACCATGCCTTACGCATCGTCACCATCCCTGCCAGGAACCGGCTTTGCCCGGTCCAGTCCTACTGCGGCACCGAGGGACCGCCGTCGCCCGCGCGGGGGATCGCCGGTCATCCTACAAATCACCCACTCGCGCACCGCGGCTTTCGAGCCGCAGGCCCGGCCATCATTGCCCGGCGTACCCCAGCGTGATACACAGAGTGACGATACGCGTTCCGACACCACTATGACGCCAAGTCGACATACGGGATCGCGGGATCTCGGCAACAATGGCTCTGGCCTCTGCGCAGTGGCAGGGGGGACACGGAACTACCCATGACTGGGCGGTGAGTTACATGTTTCTGGCAGCCGAAGAGGGCGACATCACGACGATCATCGGCGGGATCGCACCGGACTGGGGGCCCTTCGGGTCCCTCGGGCAGGAGGCCCGCATCATGATCGAGGTGGTCATGGCCATCGCGATCCTGCTGTGCCTCGGCATCGCGATCTGGGGTGCGGCCAAGCAGCGGATCGGCGCGACCGCGCTGCGCGACACGTTCAGTGCCGAGCAGGGCAAGGGCCTCATCGTGGCCGGTCTCACCGGCGTCTTCATCATCGGCTCGCTCGGCACGCTGTTCACCATCGTGTACGGCATGGCCGTCTGACCCGGCGTCACCGCGCCGGGCCCGCCGCCTCCCCCTCCGTCCTCCCGTCCGCCGTGCCACCCGACTGAGGTTGCGTCTCCCTGATGTCCAGTCACCACACCCCGCGCGCGCGGGAAACAGCACGGCTACCGTCGTACGAGGCGGTAGGGCGGATCCGGTTCCGGCGACAGGTCGAGGGGACGTGAGGGCATGAGCTACGACGACGAGCACGGTTTCGGCGACACCGACCGCGGTGACGTGCGCGGCGTGGCGGCCCCGCCGCGCTACCGCTACCCCGACGACGAAGCCGGCCACCGCTCGGGGCGGCGGCCGGGCCGTGCGCCGTCCTCCCGCAACCTGGTGATGATCGTCGGCGTCGTCGTCCTCCTGCTCGCCGCGATCGCCTTCGCCAACCGCGGCGGGGACGGCGCGAAGGACGACACCGGAGCGAGCGGGCCCGAGGCGTCCGCCACGGCCCCGACGGGCGAGCGCCCGGTCGACGGCAAGGCGGCGGGCATCCCGACGGGGTTCGCGCGCAGCGAGGCGGGGGCGCAGAGCGCGGCCGTGAACTACCACGTGGCGCTCGGCTCCGACGGCATGTACCGGAGCGACCGCCGTACGCAGATCGCCCGGGCCGTGTACGCGCCCGCCGTGGTCGAGGACCGGCTGAAGTCGCTGGACGAGGTCTACTCGAGCGAGAAGTTCCTCACCAGCATCGGCCTGGAGGCGGACGGCACCGCCCCCGAGGGGCAGACGTTCATCAGCCGCTTCAACCCGGTGGGTTCCAAGGTCGAGGAGTACGGCGGCGACTCCGCCCGCGTCTCGGTCTGGTACTCGGCGCTGTTCGGCCTGGCGGGCGAGGGTTCCAAGAACCCCGTCTCGGAGAGCTGGTACACCAACACCTTCGATCTGACCTGGGTCGACGGGAACTGGAAGATCACGGACTTCACGCAGAAGGACGGTCCGGTGCCGGTCGGCCGCGACCAGGCCGCCTCCGACGCCGAGGACATGGCCGCCGCCGTCGAGCAGTACGGAGGGTTCACCTATGCCCGGTAAGAACCGCCGCCGTGTCCTCTCCCTGGCCGCCGCCCTGACGGCCGCGCAGAGCGCGATGCTCCTGCTGGCCGGCCGGGCCGCCGCCGCGCCCGACGACGACCCCTGTGACGCCCTGCGCGGCCCCGCACGGGACTACTGCGACTCCGGCGACGGCTCCCCCGCCGCCCCCACCCCCGGCAGCGACGCCCTCAGCACCCTCGACCCCCTCGCCTCCCTCGGGAAGGGCTGCGCGGACGCAGCCGCCTGGACCGTGGACAAGCTCTCCGAGGCCGTCGAGGAGACCGCGACCGTCGACTTCACCAACACGACGTTCCTCCAGCAGTACGCGGTCGTCTTCGCCGCCTCCACGATCCTCACGCTCGTCATCTGGCTGCTGGCCGTCGCCAAGCGCGCGATCCGCGGCGTGCCGCTGACGACCGCGCTGTCGGAGGCGATCGGCTTCCTCTGGCTGACCGTCCTCGCCTCCGCGTTCACCCCGCTGATCCTCTACACGGTCGTCTCGGCGACCGACGGCGTCACGGAGATCATCGCGGCCGCGTCCGGCAACGAGACGGACGTCTTCTTCGGCTCGTTCGCCGAGGCGCTGAAGAAGGGCGACGACATCGGCGGCGGACCGATCATGCTGATCGTGGTCTCCCTGGTCTCGATCCTCGCGGCGGGCATCCTCTGGCTGGAACTCGTCATCAGGGCCGCGCTGCTCTACGTGGGCGCGCTGCTCGGCACGGTCGTCTACGCGGGCCTGGTCGACAAGAACATGTGGGGCCACGTCCGCCGCTGGGCCGGGATCATGATCGCGGTGATCATGGTGAAGCCGGTGATCGTGATCGTCCTCGGCCTCGCAGGCGCGCTGTCCGCCGAGGACGGCCCGAACGCGTTCTCCGCGGTCGTCTCCGGCCTCGCGATCATCCTGCTCGCGATCTTCGCCAGCGCCATGATCTACCGCTTCGTGCCCGGCTTCGGCGACGAGATCGCCTCCGCCCGGCACGGCCGCAAGCGGGCCACCGACGGCTCGTCCGCCGCCGCCGTCATCAGCTCCCCCGCCACCCTCGTCGCCCAGGGCATCAAGACCCACAGCGCCCGCAGCAACGGCGGCGGAGGCGGGCAGGGCGGCGGCTCCGACGCCCAGCCGCGCCCCGCGAACGCCGTCTCCGGCGGCATGTCGGCCCACAGTTCCCGCACCCCAGCGGGCGGGTCCGGCGGCGGAACTGTCCCCTCCGCCGCACCCCCGCCCCGTACGACCACCCCGCACAACCGCACAGGAGGTGAAGGGCGTTGACGACCCCGTCCCACGCGCACCCGGTCACGCCCCGCCGTACGTACCTCATCGGCCGCGCCCGGCCCAACGCGATCATCGGCCGCAACCGCGAGACCGGCGAGATCGCGCTGATCATCGCGGGCGCGTTCCTCGGCATGATGTGCGGCCTGCTCGTCCCCCAGCTCACGCTGCGGATCGTGCTGCTCATGGGCTTCCCGCTGATCGCGCTCGCCGCGGTGTACGTCCCCTACCGCCACCGCACGTTCTACAAGTGGTTCGAGATCAACCGCAGCTACAAGCGCTCCCTGCGGTCCGGGACCGCCTACCGCTCCTCCGCCATGGAGGCCGGCACCCGCGCCGACGGCAAGGAGACCGAGGTCGTCCCGCCGCCCGGCATCGGCCGCATCAACTGGCTGGCCGCCCCGTTCGGCCCGGACGAGATCGCCGTCCTCCTGCACGCCGACCGCCGTACGGTCACCGCCGCGATCGAGATCGAGGGCCCGGGGGTCGGCCTGCGCGACAGCGAGGACCAGGAGGCCCTCGTCGACCGCTTCGGCACCCTGCTCAAGCACGTGGCCAACGGCGACGGCTTCGTCAGCCGGCTCCAGATCCTCGCCCGCACGCTGCCCGCCGACCCCGACGCGCACGCCAAGGACGTCGCCCAGCGCGGCGACACCAAGTCCCCCGCCTGGCTCCAGGACTCCTACGACCAGCTGCAGTCCATGGTCTCGACCTCCAGCGAGCAGCACCGCGCGTACCTGGTCGCCTGCATGCACTTCACCCGCGAGTTGTCCGCCGAGGCGCAGACCATGGCCCGCGCGGCCCGGCCCGCCGCCGGCCGCAAGGTCGACCGGGACGCCGGACTCGCCGTCGTGATGGCCCGCGAGCTGACCGACATCTGCGCCCGCCTCGCCGAGGCCGACATCCGCGTCCGCCAGCCCCTCGGCCAGGCCCGCCTCGCCTCCCTGGTCCACTCGATGTACGACCCGGACCACCCCATCGACCACATCCAGGCCATGACCCGGCGCAACGCCTGGCCGGCCGAGCTCGACGCGATGGAGCCCACCTACCTCCAGGCCAAGACCCGCGAGTCGGCCACCCGCGCCCCCTGGTGCCACGCCACCGCCTGGGTGAAGGAGTGGCCGATGACCCCCGTCGGCGTCAACTTCCTCGCCCCGCTGCTCGTCCACACCCCCGACGTCATCCGCACGGTCGCCGTCTGCATGGACCTCGAACCGACCGAGATCGCCATCGAGCGGATGCTGACCGAGAAGACCAACGACGACGCCGAGGCGTCCCGGCAGGCCAAGATGAACCGCACGGTCGACCCGCGCGACATCGCCGCCCACGGCCGCCTCGACCAGCGCGGCGAGGACCTCGCCAGCGGCGCCGCCGGCGTCAACCTCGTCGGCTACATCACGGTCTCCTCGCGCAACCCCGACGCACTCGCCCGCGACAAGCGCACCATCCGCGCCTCGGCCGGCAAGTCGTACCTGAAGCTGGAGTGGTGCGACCGCGAGCACCACCGCGCCTTCGTCAACACCCTTCCGTTCGCCACCGGCATCCGAAGGTAAGGCCCCATGCGAGATCCCCTGTCCGCGATCAGCGACGCCTTCACCTCCCTGCTCTTCGGGAAGGTGGAGACGACCCGCCTGCCCGTCCGCACCTCCACCGGCCAGGCCCAGGCCGTCTACCTGCCCACGGCCGCCCCCGGCCTCGGCGACTCCGGCGTGATCATCGGCCGCGAGGTCTACAGCGGCAAGGGGTACATCTACGACCCCTTCCAGCTCTACGGCCAGCAGCTCCCCGCCCCGCACTGGCTCGTCCTCGGCGAGTCCGGCAACGGCAAGTCCGCCCTGGAGAAGACCTACGTCCTGCGCCAGCTGCGCTTCAAGGACCGGCAGGTCGTCGTCCTCGACGCGCAGGGCGAGGACGGCGTCGGCGAGTGGAACCTGATCGCGGAGGAGCTGGGGATAACCCCCATCCGCCTCGACCCGACCGCGGCCATGAACGGCGGGATCCGCCTCAACCCGCTCGACCCGTCCATCACCACCACCGGCCAGCTCGCCCTGCTGCGCACCATCATCGAGGTCGCGATGGGCCACGGCCTCGACGAGCGCTCCGGCTTCGCGCTCAAGGTCGCCCACGCCTACGTGAACGCGACCATCGTCGAGCGCCAGCCCGTCCTCATGGACATCGTCGAGCAGCTCCGCCACCCCGAGCCGCGCTCCGCCGAGGCGATGAACGTCGACATAGACGACGTCCGCGCCTGGGGCCTCGACGTCGCCCTCGTCCTCGACCGGCTGGTCGACGGCGACCTGCGCGGCATGTTCGACGGCCCCACGTCCGTCGGCATCGACCTCGACGCGCCGCTGATCGTCTTCGACCTCTCGCACATCGACCGCAACTCGATCGCGATGCCGATCCTGATGGCGATCGTCGGCGTGTGGCTGGAGCACACCTGGATCCGCCCCGACCGGAAGAAACGCATCTTCCTGGTCGAGGAGGCCTGGCACATCATCAACAGCCCTTTCGTGGCCCAGCTGTTCCAGCGGCTGCTGAAGTTCGGCCGCCGGCTCGGTCTGTCCTTCGTCGCGGTCGTCCACCACCTCAGCGACGTCGTGGACGGGGCGGCGGCCCGCGAGGCGGCGGCGATCCTCAAGATGGCCTCCACGCGCACCATCTACGCCCAGAAGGCCGACGAGGCCCGTGCGACCGGCCTCGTCCTCGGCCTGCCCCGGTGGGCCGTGGAGATCATCCCGTCCCTGACCCCCGGTATCGCCGTCTGGGACGTCAACGGCAACGTCCAGGTCGTCAAGCACCTCATCACCGAGGCCGAGCGCCCGCTCGTCTACACCGACCGGGCCATGACGGAGTCCTCCGCGCAGCAGGCGGCCATCGCCGACGACCTCCTCGCCGCCGAGCTGGAGACGGAGCAGCGCGCCGCCCTGATGGACCGTCTGGGCGATCCGGAGTCGACGGTGGCGTGACGGGCGCGACGGACAGGGCAGGGGGCCGGCGATGGCGGGGGAACAGCAGCGCGGTACGGGCGGGGTCCCGGACGGCCTCGTCCTCGGGCTGCTCGGGTTCCTCCTGTCCCTGACCGCCCTGGTCTGGACGGCGACGGGCGCGGCCGGCCTCCTGGTGCACGGCTCCTGGCCGGACGGCGTCGCCTTCTCCGACTCCCCCGCCGCCATCCGTTCCCTCGCCACCGCCCCCGAGGACCTCCCCGCGGCCTGGCCCGCCACCCCGCGGACACAGCTCCCGGGCTACGGGCTCTTCTGGGGGATCCTCCTCGGCGAGATCATGGTCGGGCTCGTCCTCGCCGTGTTCGTGCTGGGGACGGTCACGCGGGCCCGGGCCGTGCGAGCCGCCCGGCGGGCCCCCGGGGCGCGCCTGGTGCCCGGCACGGAGCCACGGGGGGTCCCGGAGCCGCAGGAGAGCCGTCCGGCACAGCCCCGGTCCTCCGCCCAGGTACCTACGGCCGCCGTACCGCTGCCGCCCCAGCACCGCGCCGAGCCCTCGCGGCCCGGGACACCGCTGCCGCCCCCGATCACCGTGCCCGCGCTGTCGTACGGACCCCCGGCCGCCCGCAGGACCACCGCCCTGCGGGCGATCGCCGACGCCCCCGGCGCGGTCCTGGTCCTCACCTCGGACCCCGCCCTCTGGGAGGAGTCCCGCAGCGCCCGCGCCAAGCTGGGCCCCGTCCACGTCTACGACCCCACCCACCGCACGGACGCGGCCGTCCGCCTCCACTGGTCGCCGACCGCCGACTGCGAGGACCGGTGGACCGCCGCGGCCCGCGCCCACGCCCTCCTCGCGCCCGTACGGCCCGGCGCCAGGCGCGACGCGGCGACGGCCGACACCGCGGAGACCCTCCTGCGCAGCTGGCTGCACGCGGCCGCACTCGACGGCCGCCCCGTCAAGCACGTCCACCGCTGGGCCCAGGGGACGCAGCCGCAGGAGCCCGTCACCATCCTCCGCACGCACGCCGACGCGGCCGCCGGAGCCGCCGGCGAGCTCGAGTCCGCCCTGACCTCGCACGACGAACGCCGGTCCACCGCCACGGCGCTGGTCGCCCACGCCCTCGCCGCGCACGCCTCCCTCCACATCCGCGAGGCCTGCACGGCGAACCGCGCCGACACCCTCGCGCTCGCATCATTCGTCCCCGAGACGGGCACGCTCTACGTGGTCGGTGAACCCGTCGAGGACCCGCGGGCGCATCCCGGCGCCGTGCCGCTCCTCACCGCGCTCACCGCAAGCGTGGTCGAGCACGGCCGCCGCATGGCCGCACGGTCAACCGACGGTCGGCTCGACCTACCACTCACCCTGGTCCTGGACGACGTCGCCGCCGTCGCCCCGATCCCCCGACTCCCCGAGCTCCTGCGCACCTCGGGCCGGCCGTACGAACTGCCGACGTACGCGCTCATGCGATCCCAGGAGCAGGCGCGCTCCCGCTGGCCGAATTCTTCCCAGTGGACGGACACCCTGCCGGGCACCGCCCACCCGGGCGGCCCTCCGGCCCGGTAGCCTCGGAGGTTCTCAACCGGCCCTCTTCCGAGGACGGCGACGGGAAACGCATCCCCTCCGGCTCGTCCCGACGACGGCCGGCCTGAACGCAGAAAACCCCCGCACCTGTGGTGCGGGGGTTTTCTCACAATTTGTTCGGCGGCGTCCTACTCTCCCACAGGGTCCCCCCTGCAGTACCATCGGCGCTGTGAGGCTTAGCTTCCGGGTTCGGAATGTAACCGGGCGTTT
>NZ_JBHWZH010000052.1:0-40188 GCF_042728285.1 Streptomyces sp. NPDC060194
GGGCGTCGCCCCGGGGCCCTTCACCTCTGTCCGCCTCAGCGGTGGTACAGCGCCTCGATCTCGTCGGCGTAGTCCTTCGCGACGACGTTGCGCTTGAGCTTCAGGGACGGGGTCAGGTGCCCCGAGTCCTCGGAGAACTGCGCGGTGAGGACGCGGAACTTGCGGACCGACTCCGCCTTGGAGACCGCCGCGTTGCCGTCGTCGACCGCCTTCTGGACCGCCGCGAGGAGGTCCGCGTCGTCGCGCAGGGTCACGGCCGTCGCGTCCGTCTTGCCGTTCTCCGCGGCCCACCGCCCGAGGAACTCCTCGTCGAGGGTGACGAGCGCGGCGACGAACGGCCGCCCGTCGCCGACGACCATGCACTCCGCGACCAGCGCGTGCGCCCGAATCCGGTCCTCGATGACCGCGGGGGCCACGTTCTTGCCGCCCGCGGTGACGATGATCTCCTTCTTGCGGCCGGTGATCGCGAGGTAGCCGTCCTCGTCGAGCGTGCCGATGTCGCCGGTGTGGAACCAGCCGTCGGCCAGCGCCTCCTCGGTCGCGCCCTCGTTGCCCCAGTACCCGGCGAACAGGTGCTCGCCGTGCAGCAGCACCTCGCCGTCGTCGGCGATCCGCACCACGGAGCCGGGCAGCGGCTGGCCGACCGTGCCGATCTTCTGCCGGTCGTGCGGGTTGAACGCGGTGGCCGCACAGGTCTCGGTCAGGCCGTAGCCCTCCAGGACGGTGAAGCCGATGCCGCGGAAGAAGTGCCCGAGCCGCTCGCCCAGCGGCGCGCCGCCGGAGATCGCGTGCTCGCCGCGCCCGCCGAGGACGGCCTGCAGCTTGCTGTAGACGAGCTTGTCGAACACCTTGTGCTTGAGCTTGAGCCCCAGCGACGGGCCGCCCGGCAGGTCGAGCGCCCGGCTGTAGGCGATCGCGGTGTCGGCCGCCTTGTCGAAGATCCTGCCCTTGCCGTCGGCCTGCGCCTTGGCCCGCGCGGAGTTGTAGACCTTCTCGAAGACCCGCGGCACGCCGAGGATCAGCGTCGGCCGGAAGGACGCCAGCTCGTCGGTGAGGTTCTTGATGTCCGAGACGTGCCCGAGCCTGATCGGCGCCATCAGCGCGGCGACCTGCACCAGGCGGCCGAAGACGTGCGCGACCGGAAGGAACAGCAGCACCGAGCACTCCCCGGTGCGGAACAGCGGCGCGAGCCGCGCGACGACGTTGCCGCACTCGGCGAAGAAGCTGCGGTGGGTGAGCACGCAGCCCTTGGGGCGGCCGGTGGTGCCCGAGGTGTAGACGATCGTGGCCGGGTCGTCGGCCTTCGCCAGCGCGCTGCGCTCGTCGACCGCCGAGTCGGGCAGCTCCGCGCCCTCGGCCCGCAGCCGGTCGAGGCCGCCGTCGTCGATCCGCCAGACGTCGGCGAGCGCGGGCAGTCCCTTGCGGACCGACTCCACCGTCGCCGCGTGCGCGTCCGTCTCGACGACCACGCCGACGGCGCCGGAGTCGCTGAGGATCCACGCGATCTGCTCGGCCGAGCTGGTCTCGTACACCGGGACGGTGACCGCGCCGGCGCTCCAGATCGCGAAGTCGACGAGGGTCCACTCGTAGCGGGTGCGGGAGACCAGGCCGACCCGGTCACCGGGGCGGACGCCGGCGGCGATCAGGCCCTTGGCGACGGACCGGACGTCGGCGAGGAACGCGGTCGCGGTGACGTCCTGCCAGACGCCGTCGACCTTCCGGCCGATGACGGCGACGTCCGGGTGCTGCGCGGCGTTGCGGCGGACGATGTCGGTCAGATTGCCGTCCGCGGGGACCTCGTACAGGGCCGGAAGGCTGAACTCGCGCAAGACTGCTGCTCCTCATAGGGCGCCGGCGCCACGACGGTGTGTGAGTGCGACGGTGCGGTCCAAGATCGGGCAGGTGCGCGATGTCTTCCGATGGCGACATCGAGCACGACTGGACTGCCCGGACGTTACCCATCGGTACCGGCTGTCCGGTAGGGGGTCCGACCAGATGTTCTATGCGTCACACCATAAGTGCGGCGCTGCTCGGGACGGTAATCCATCGGCGGCCCGACCAGGAGGTAATCGCAGGTCCGGGGCGATCCGTCCGACTCCGTACCGGCGCCGCCGCGAACCGTCCTATCGTGATCGTCATGCGAGTCCATGTGGTGAGTGACGTGCACGGCAACGCCCGCGACCTCCGGCGGGCCGGCGACGGCGCCGACGCGCTGGTCTGCCTCGGTGACCTGGTGCTCTTCCTGGACTACGCCGACCACTCGCGCGGCATCTTCCCCGACCTGTTCGGCGAGGAGAACGCCGACCGGCTGGTCGAGCTGCGCACCGCCCGCCGCTTCGAGGAGGCCCGGGAGTTCGGCGCGCGGCTGTGGGCGGGCCTGGACCGCAGGGCGGCGGTCGAGGCGGGCGTGCGCAAGCAGTACGCCGAACTCTTCGCCGCGTTCCCCACCCCGACGTACGCCACCTACGGCAACGTCGACATGCCCGAGCTCTGGCCCGAGTTCACCCGCCCCGGCACCACCGTCCTGGACGGCGAGCGGGTCGAGATCGGCGGCCGGGTCTTCGGCTTCGTCGGCGGCGGCCTGCGCACCCCGATGCGCACCCCGTACGAGATCGGCGACGAGGAGTACGCGGCGAAGGTCGAGGCGCTCGGCGAGGTCGACGTGCTGTGCTCGCACATCCCGCCGGACGTCCCCGAGCTCCTCTACGACACCGTCGCCCGCCGCTTCGAGCGCGGCAGCCGGGCGCTCCTGGAGGCGATCCGGCGGACCCGGCCCCGGTACTCGCTCTTCGGCCACGTCCACCAGCCGCTCGCCGGGCGGATGCGGATCGGGGCGACCGAGTGCGTCAACGTCGGCCACTTCGCGGCCCGCGGGCGCCCCTGGGCACTGGAGTGGTGACCTGTGGGCACGCGATAGCCTGCACGCTGCACGTGACGCCCGCACGAGCAGCCCGGACCGCACTGGAGGAGCCACGGCGATGGCGGAGTACACCAGCTCGAGCATCACGATCGAGGCGGCCCCGGCCGACGTCATGGCGGTCATCGCCGACTTCGCCCGCTACCCCGAGTGGACCGGCGAGGTGAAGGAGGCCGAGGTGCTCGCCACCGACGCCCGCGGCCGCGCCGAGCAGGTCCGGCTGGTGATGGACGCCGGCGCGATCAAGGACGACCAGACCCTCGGCTACACCTGGACCGGCGAGCACGAGGTCAGCTGGACGCTGGTGAAGTCGCAGATGCTGCGGGAACTGGACGGGGCGTACCTCCTCAAGCCGGTCGGGACCGGCACCGAGGTCACCTACCAGCTCACCGTCGACGTCAAGATCCCGATGCTCGGCATGATCAAACGCAAGGCCGAGAAGGTCATCATCGACCGTGCCCTCGCCGGCCTGAAGAAGCGCGTCGAATCCGGCCCGACCGCTTGACCCGCCCACGCGGGGCGGACGGACACGACGCCCACGCCGAAGGCCGCCGGGTCGGCGGGGTCTCCGGCCGTGTGCGGACGCGGACCGTGCTCGTCACCGGGACCGGGGGCGGGGGGCGGACGACCGTCGCCGCCGCGACCGCCGTCGCCGGCGCGCGGCGGGGGGAGCGGGTGCTGCTGCTGACCACGGGGCCCGATCCGGTCGGGGAGGCCGTACCCGGGCTCGACGTGGCGCGGATCGACTCCGGTGAGGTGTTCCGGGGGCGGCTCCTCGCCCTGCAGGAGCGGGCGGGGGGCGTCCTGGAGACGCTCGGCGCCGAGCCGCTGGAGCCCGGGGAGCTGACGACGCTGCCGGGGGCGGCCGAGTTCGCGTTGCTGTCCGTGCCGGCGCGGGCCGGCGGGGCGCACGATCTGGTGGTCGTGGACATGCCGCCGCTGGCGGACACCGTCGCCGCCCTCGCGCTGCCCGAGCAGCTGCGCCGCTACCTGCGCCGGCTGCTGCCCCCCGAGCGGCAGGCCGCACGGGCGCTGCGCCCGCTGCTCGCCCAGCTCGCCGGGGTCCCGATGCCCGCCCAGGGGCTGTACCAGGCGGCGGCCCGCTGGGACGCCGAACTCGCGGCCGCCGAGGCCTTCGTCGCCGACGCCGACACCTCCGTACGGATCGTCCTGGAACCCGGTCCGGCGGCCACCGAGGCCCTGCGCACCGGCAGCGCCGCGCTCGCCCTGTACGGCCTGCGCCCCGACGCCGTGATCGCCAACCGGCTGCTGCCCACCGCCTCGCCCGACCCCTGGCTCTCCGCGCTCGCCGCCCAGCAGCAGGCGCACCTGAAGACGCTGCACACCACGACGGGCGACGACCGGATCGTCGAACTGCCCCACCTCGGGCACGACCCGCGCCCCGGCGCCGCGGACCTGGACCGGCTCGCCCACGAGGGCCCGCCGCCCCGGCCCGCCCTCGCCTGGCCCGTGGAGGACCGCCGGGCCGCCGAGGGCGTGCTGCTCTGGCGCATCCCGCTGCCCGCCGCCCGCCGCGAGGAGCTCGGCCTGGTCCGGCGGGGCGACGAGCTGGTCCTCGACGTCGCCGGCCACCGGCGGATCGTCCCCCTGCCGCCCGCCCTGCGCCGCTGCACGGTCTCCGGCGCCGCGCTCGCCGACGGCGAGCTGCGGATCCGCTGCACCCCCGACCCCGGCCTGTGGCCCCGCACGCCGTGACGCCGCGGCCCCGCACGCCGTGACGCCGTGAAGGCCTGAAGTCGCGGCGGACCGGTGAAGCCCCCAGGAGCGGTCCGGTAACGTCGTAGGCACGTCCCGGAGAGCCGCCGTCCGTGGAACCCGTGTCCCCGCCGCCGGGGACCTGTCGCAGGAGTCGCGTCATGAGCGAAGCAGCCGACCGCACCGAACAGCCCGACGCCGACGCCTGGGAGCAGGCCTGCGCCGAGGACCTCGCCGCGGAACAGGCCCGCCGGCGCGCCCAGTACGGCACCCCGCCCGGATCCGCCGCCGACGAGCTGCGCAAGCTCGCCGACGCCGTCGCCGACCGGCTCTCCTCCCTGCCGCTCCCGCTGCCCGGACTGACCGGTACGGCCGCCCAGGGCCTCGTCAGGGACTTCGTCACCCAGGCCCGCGCCGCCGTCGAACCGGTCATCGAGCGCAATCCGGACGTCTTCGACCAGCTCGCGGCCGCCGGCGGCGAACTCCTGGCCGCCTACCGGTCCGCGGTCAGCGGCCACGAGTCCCGCTGGACCGCCACGGACCCCGGCGCGGGCACCCGATTCCCGACCGACCCCGCCGCTCCGCGGAAGCCCGACGACGGGGACGACCCTTCAAAGAGTGAACGCATCGACCTCGATTGAGAGGTCCTCGGGTACGGTTGCCTTAAGCGGGGCTCGACCGAAAACTGAGGGATTCATGGGACTCACCATCGGCGTCGACATCGGCGGCACGAAGATCGCGGCCGGTGTGGTCGACGAAGAGGGAACGATCCTCGACACCAGCACGGTGCCGACGCCGTCGACCCCCGAAGGCGTCATCGACGCGATCGCGGACGCCGTCAAGACGGTCAGCGCCAAGCACACCGTCGAGGCGGTCGGCATCGGAGCGGCCGGCTACGTCGACGAGAAGCGCGCCACCGTCCTCTTCGCCCCGAACATCAACTGGCGGCACGAGGCACTGAAGGACAAGGTCGAACAGCGCGTCGGCCTGCCCGTCGTCGTCGAGAACGACGCCAACGCGGCGGCGTGGGGCGAGTACAAGTTCGGCGCCGGCAAGGGCCACGACGACGTCATCTGCATCACGCTCGGCACCGGCCTCGGCGGCGGCATCATCATCGGCAACAAGCTGCGCCGCGGCCGCTTCGGCGTGGCCGCCGAGTTCGGCCACATCCGGGTCGTCCCCGACGGCCTGCTCTGCGGCTGCGGCAGCCAGGGCTGCTGGGAGCAGTACGCGTCGGGCCGCGCGCTGGTGCGGTACGCGAAGCAGCGCGCCAACGCCACCCCGGAGAACGCCACGATCCTCCTCGGCCTCGGCGACGGCACCCCCGAGGGCATCGAGGGCAGGCACGTCAGCGAGGCCGCCCGCCAGGGCTGCCCCGTCGCGGTCGACTCCTTCCGGGAGCTGGCCCGGTGGGCCGGCTCGGGCCTGGCCGACCTGGCCTCGCTCTTCGACCCGTCGGCGTTCATCGTCGGCGGCGGCGTCTCGGACGAGGGCGAGCTGGTCCTCGACCCGATCCGCAAGTCCTTCCGGCGCTGGCTGATCGGCGGCGCCTGGCGGCCGCACGCCCAGGTCCTCGCCGCGCAGCTCGGCGGCAAGGCCGGTCTGGTCGGCGCGGCCGACCTGGCCCGCCAGGGCTGACACCCCGCGCACGGCACCGGCTGCCCGCCGCGTCCCCTTCGGGAGGCGGCGGGCAGCGGCCTATCGTGGGCCGCATGAGTGCGACGCCCGCGACGCCCCTGCCCGAGCAACTGCCCGCCTCCCGCACCGGCTCCGACGGTTCCGTGACCGTCCGGGTGCTCAGCTACAACATCCGCTCGATGCGCGACGACGAGGCCGCCCTCGCCCGGGTCATCGCCGCCTGCGCCCCCGACCTGGTGCTGGTCCAGGAGGCGCCGCGGTTCTTCCGCTGGCGCAAGCACCTGGCCCGCCTCGCCCACGCCAGCGGGCTCTACGTCCTGTCCGGTGGTGCGACCGCGGCCGGGCCCGCGCTGCTCTGCTCGCTGCGGGCCGCCGTCGAGCGCACCGAGGACGTGCTCCTGCCCCGCACCCCGGGCCTCCACCAGCGGGGCTTCGCCACCGCTGTGGTCCGGGTCGGCGGGGTCCGGATCGGGCTGGTGAGCTGCCACCTCTCGCTGCAGAAGGACGAGCGGTACGCGCAGTCAGCGCTGCTGCTCGACCAGGTGCGGCGGTTCGACGAGGCGGGCGTCAGGCACGTGATCGCGGGCGGCGACCTCAACGAGCGCCCCGACGGGCGCAGCTTCCGCCGGCTGTCCGGCGCGCTCCAGGACGCCTGGTGCGCCGGCCCGTGGGGCGGCGAGCAGACGTCCACCCCCGCCGACCCGCACCAGCGGATCGACGCGATCCTCACCACGCCGGGCATCGAGGTACTCGGCTGCGGCGTGCCGACGGGGCTGCCCGCGCATGATCTGCGCGCGGCGACGGACCACCTGCCGGTGCTCGCGGCGCTCCGCATCCCGGCGCCGGCCTGAGCCGCGAAGCCCCGCGCCGGACGCGGACCACGCCGTACCCGCCCCGCGCCGGGCCCGGCCGGTGTCGTCCCTGCCCCGCGTCGTCCCCGGCCTGCGCCGTCCCCGGCCTGCGTCGTCCCCGCCCTGCGCCGTACCCGGCCTGCGCCGGACGCGGACCACGCCGTACCCGCCCCGCGCCGGGCGCGGCCGGTGTCGTCCCTGCCCCGCGTCGTCCCCGGCCTGCGCCGTCCCCGGCCTGCGTCGTCCCCGCCCTGCGCCGTACCCGGCCTGCGCCGTACCGCCCCGCGCCGGGCCCCGCCGGTATCGTCCCCGCCCCGCGCCGTACCCGCCCCGCGTCGGGCGTCGCGCCGGAACGTCCCGCGCGCCGGACCGGGTCGCACGTCGGGCCGCGGCGGCTTCTTCCAGCGGCCCGCGGCCCTGCGGTTCAGACGACCGCGCCGCGGCCCGGGTCGTCGAAGCCGTCGTCGTCCTCGTCCGTCCGCATCCGGGCCACCAGCGTCGCGCAGCCGCCGAGGAAGCCGCCGATGCCGAGGGTGAGCAGCCACCAGTGCATGTACCAGCCGGACAGCACGGCGACCAGCAGCAGGAGCGGTCCGCCGACCGCGCCGAGCCAGGCGAACTTGGCCGTCGCGTCGGCCTCCGGGAGCGGCGGCGGCTCCGGCGGCACGAAGTGGCCCTCGTCGTCCGCGTCGAAGTCGTCCTCCGAGGACGCGGCGAGGGCGTGGTCGCGCGGGCCCACGCCCGGGGCGAAGGTGACCGAGCCGCCGAGCGGCCGGTCCGCGCCCGCGTCGGGGGCGGGCTTCGGGTCCGGCTTGGCCTCCGGGTCGGTCGCCGAGCCCCCCGCCCGCTCGTCCGCCTCCGGGACCGCGTTGGTGCCGGCCTCCAGGCGCGCGAGGTCCTCGACCGACTTGAACGGCTTCGCGCCCGGCGGGTCCGCCGGCTCCTCGCCGTAGCCGGCGACGATCGCGGCCCAGACCGCGTCCTCGTCGACCGGGACGTCCCGCTCCTCGGGCTCGCGACTGTCGTCGCGGTCCGCCGCCTCGTGCTCAGCCACCGATGGCCGTCCCTTCCGTTCCCACGCCGGGCGCGAGCCGGGCGACGAAGGCAAGGCTGTCCTCGAAGATCCGGTCCGCGTCATGGTCCAACGTCGCGACGTGGTAGCTGTGTTCCAGCACCACCTCGCGGACGTCGGTGGAGGAGACCCGGCTGAGGATGCGGGCGGAGTCCGCGGGCGGCACGACGTGGTCCTGCGGGCTGTGCAGGAGCAGCATCGGCTGGGTGACCTGCGGCAGCTCCGCGTCGACCAGCCGGAACAGGTTCCGCACCGAGTGCGCCGCGTGCAGCGGCACCCGGTCGTAGCCGACCTCCTCGACGCCCTCCTTGGCGATGTCGCTGCGCAGGCCCTTCGTCGTGCGGACCAGGTGCCGGGCGACGGGCAGGGCGTACGCGGACAGGCCGTGGACCTTGTTCGCCGGGTTGACGACGACGATGCCCCGGATCGCGTCCCCGTGCTTCGCGGCCAGCCGCAGGGTCAGCGCGCCGCCCATGGACAGGCCGAAGACGAAGACGGTGCTGCAGCGCTCGGTCAGCGCCCGCAGCTCGCGGTCGACCTCCGCGTACCAGTCCTGCCAGCCGGTCAGCGCCATGTCCTCCCAGCGCGTGCCGTGGCCCGGCAGCAGTGGGAGCGAGACGGTGAGCCCGTGCGCCGCGAGGTACTCCGCCCAGGGGCGCAGCGACTGGGGGCAGCCGGTGAAGCCGTGGCAGAGCAGGACGCCGACCTCGCCGCCTTCGTGGCGGTACGGCTCGGCTCCGGGGAGGACGGGCACCTTCGTTCTCCTGAGGGTGAGGACGCGCGGACGCGGACGCGGGGGAGTCGTCTCACCGTACGCGACGGCACCGGCACCGACCAGGCTTCGCGGAGGCGGGCGGGATAAGGTCGGCAGGACTTATCTCGAGGAAGGCAGTCCGTTGATCTACGGCGCAATGAAGGTGGCCATCGGCGGCCCGCTCAAGCTCGCGTTCCGCCCCTGGGTGGAGGGCCTGGAGAACATCCCCGCCACGGGACCGGCCATCCTCGCCAGCAACCACCTCTCGTTCTCGGACTCCTTCTTCTTCCCCGCCGTGCTCGACCGCAAGGTGACCTTCATCGCCAAGGCCGAGTACTTCACCTCGCCCGGCGTCAAGGGGAAGCTCACCGCGGCCTTCTTCAAGGGCGTCGGACAGCTCCCCGTGGACCGCTCCGGCGGCCGCGGCGCCGGTGAGGCGGCCATCAGGAGCGGTATCGACGTCATCGAGCGCGGCGAGCTGTTCGGCATCTACCCCGAGGGCACCCGCTCGCCCGACGGCCGCCTCTACCGCGGCAAGCCCGGCGGCCTCGCCCGGGTCGCGCTGGCCACCGGGGCGCCCGTCATCCCCGTCGCGATGATCGACACCGAGAAGATCCAGCCGCCCGGCAAGCTGCTGCCCAAGCTGATGCGCCCGGGCATCCGGATCGGCAAGCCGCTCGACTTCAGCCGCTACCAGGGCATGGAGGGCGACCGCTTCATCCTGCGCTCGGTGACCGACGAGGTCATGTACGAGATCATGAAGCTCTCCGGCCAGGAGTACGTCGACGTCTACGCCAGCGCGGCCAAGCGGCAGCTCGCCGAGGAGGCGAAGCGGCTGAGCGCGGAGCACAAGCAGGCGGAGAAGGAGGCCAGGCAGCTCGAGAAGGCGGAGAAGGCGGCCGAGAAGGACGCCGACGCCGAGCAGGCCGACGCCGGGACCGACCGGCGCCCGGCCGCCTGACGCGGCCGTCGCAACCGTCGCAGGGGGTGGGGGAATGATCCGGCGCGCACGCGTCGCGGTGGTCCGTATGTCGGTCGAGCAGCCGATGTGGAGCGCGCTGCGCGCCTACCGCGTGCTGTCGGCGGCCTACGCCGTCGGCCTGTTCCTGTCGGCGTACGACGAGATCCGGCACCCCTGGCCGGCGATCGGCTACCTCGCCGTCGTGGCCGTCTGGACCCTCGCCACCCTGCCCCGGCTCGCGAACGCGGCGAGCTGCTCCCGGCGCTTCCTGGCCGTGGACCTGACCCTCGCCCTCACCGGCATCCTGCTCACCCCGGTCGTCGACAGCGCGCCCGCGCGGATCGCCGCCGACGGCCCCACCCTGCCGTCCATCTGGACGGCCGGCGCCGTGCTCGCCTTCGCCGTCAAGGGCGGCTGGCGGTGGGCGGCACTCGCCTCCACGCTGGTGGCCGCCGCCAACCTGGTGCAGCGCGGACAGCTCTCGCAGGACACCCTGCACAACGTGCTCCTGGTGTGGATCGTCTCCATCGCCATCGGGTACGTCGTCCAGGTCGCCCGCGCCTCCGAGCGGACGCTGGCCCGCGCCCTGGAGATCGAGGCGGCGACGCGGGAGCGCGAGCGGCTGGCGCGGGACATCCACGACGGGGTGCTCCAGGTGCTCGCCATGGTGCAGCGGCGCGGGACCGCGCTCGGCGGCGAGGCCGCGGAGCTGGGGCGGATGGCGGGCGAGCAGGAGATCGCCCTGCGCACCCTGGTCGCCGGCGGGCTCGTCCCGCCGACCCGGCTCTCGGAGGACGCCGCGCAGGGGGCGGTCGTGCGGGCGGTCCCCGAGGAGAGCGGCGCGGCCGAGGACGAGGGCCCGCTCGACCTGCGCGCCCTGCTCGCGCCGCGCTCGGGCCCGACCGTCACCTTCTCCGCCCCCGGCACCCCCGTGCTCCTCGACCCCCCGGCCGCCCGGGAGCTGGCCGCCGCCGTCGGCGCGGCCCTGGACAACGTGCGCGGACACGTCGGCGCCGACGCCCGGGCCTGGATCCTGGTCGAGGACGAGCCGGACGCGGTGGTCGTCACGGTCCGCGACGAGGGCCCCGGCATCCCCGAGGGCCGGCTCGTCCAGGCCGAGGTCGAGGGCCGGCTCGGCGTCGCCCAGTCGATACGCGGCCGGCTGCGGGACCTCGGCGGCAGCGCCGAGATCCTCTCCGTGCCCGGCCAGGGCACCGAGGTCGAACTGAGGGTGCCGCGCCGACACGCGGCGAAGCAGCGCAAGCAGGAGGGGTCGATCCGATGACGGGACAGCGGGAACAGACGGAGCACCAGGGCCGGCCTGGACGGCCCGAGCGGCCGATCACGGTGATGGTGGTCGACGACCACCCCATGTGGCGGGACGCGGTCGCCCGCGACCTGGCCGAGGCCGGGTTCGACGTGGTCGCCACCGCCGGCGACGGCGAGCAGGCCGTCCGCCGGGCCCGGGCCGTCACCCCGGACGTCCTGGTGCTCGACCTCAACCTGCCGCTCCTGCCCGGGGTGCGGGTGTGCCAGGAGCTGGTCGGGGCCCACCCGGAGCTCCGGGTGCTCGTGCTGTCGGCGAGCGGCGAGCACGCGGACGTCCTGGAGGCGGTCAAGTCCGGTGCGACCGGCTACCTGCTGAAGTCGGCGAGCACCGCCGAGCTGATCGACGCCGTGCGCCGGACCGCCGACGGCGACCCCGTCTTCACCCCCGGCCTCGCGGGCCTGGTCCTCGGCGAGTACCGCCGCCTCGCCGCCGAGCCCGCGCAGCCGAGGGCGGCCGGGGGCCGCGAGGCCGCCCCGCAGCTCACCGACCGGGAGACCGAGGTGCTGCGGCTCGTCGCCAAGGGCCTGAGCTACAAGCAGATCGCCGAGCGGCTCGTGATCTCCCACCGCACGGTCCAGAACCACGTCCAGAACACCCTCGGCAAGCTCCAGCTCCACAACCGCGTCGAGCTGGTCCGCTACGCCATCGAGCGCGGCCTGGACGACGGGCACGCGTAACACCCGCACCCCGGACGCCCGCCGGCCCCGACCGCCCCACGCGCACCGTCAACTGAGCGCGCAGGTACGGGAATTGACCCTCCCAACCGTCCCGTCGTGAGCTGGGTCACCCGTAGCGTGGATCCCGGACGTGACAGGACACCGGGCGAAGGGACGTTTCCATGCGCGTGGGAGTACTGACCGGCGGCGGGGACTGCCCCGGGCTCAACGCCGTCATCCGAGCCGTCGTCCGCAAGGGCGAGCAGGAGTACGGCTACCGGTTCACCGGCTTCCGGGACGGCTGGCGCGGCGTCGTGGAGGACGACACCGTGCCGCTCGGCATCCCCCAGGTGCGCGGCATCCTGCCCCGCGGCGGGACCATCCTCGGCTCGTCCCGCACCAACCCGTTCAAGACCGAGGACGGACCCGCGCGGGTGGTCGGGACGATCGCCCGGCACGACGTCGAGGCGCTGGTCGTGATCGGCGGCGAGGACACCCTCGGCGTCGCCGCCCGGCTCTGGGAGGAGCACGGGGTGCCCTGCGTCGGCGTGCCCAAGACGATCGACAACGACCTGTCCGCCACCGACTACACCTTCGGCTTCGACACGGCCGTCGGCATCGCCACCGAGGCCATCGACCGGCTGCACACCACCGCCGAGTCGCACATGCGGGTCCTGGTGGTGGAGGTGATGGGCCGGCACGCCGGCTGGATCGCCCTGCACTCCGGCCTCGCGGGCGGCGCGAACGTCATCCTCATCCCCGAGCAGCGCTTCGACGTCGACCAGGTCTGCGCCTGGGTGACCTCCCGCTTCCGCGCCTCCTACGCCCCCATCGTCGTGGTCGCCGAGGGCGCGGTGCCCAAGGACGGCGAGGTGGTGCTCAAGGACGGCAGCCTGGACTCGTTCGGCCACGTGCGGCTGTCGGGGGTGGGGGAGTGGCTGGCGAAGGAGATCGAGGACCGCACCGGCAACGAGGCCCGCACCACCGTCCTCGGCCACATCCAGCGCGGCGGCACGCCCAGCGCCTTCGACCGCTGGCTCGCCACCCGCTTCGGGCTGCACGCCGTCGAGGCGGTCCGCGACGGCGCCTACGGCTCGATGGTCGCCCTGCGCGCCACCGACGTCGTCCGGGTCCCGATCGCCGACGCCGTCGCCGACCTGAAGACCGTCGACCCGGCGCTCTACGCGGAGGTGGGCGTGTTCTTCGGCTGAGGAGAGCTGAGGAGAGCCGCGGCGGGCTGGGGCGGGCGCTCCCGAGCGGCGGGAGCGCGCGCTGCGCCGTACTGTCGGTGACCAGTGACCGGCGGTGCGGCACACGACCCTGGAGACGGCATGGAGATCCTCGCGTTCGGCGTCCAGGCCGACGAGAAGCCCCTCATCGAGCAGGCCTTCGCAGGCCGGCACGACGTGCACTGCCTGGACGTGTTCCTCACCGAGGACACCGCCCCGATCGCGGCGGACCACGAGATCGTCAGCTCCAGCGTCAACGCCGACCTCAACGCCGAGGTCCTGCGGATCCTCGCCGCCGGGGGCACCCGGATGATCGCCCAGCGGTCCACCGGCTTCAACAACATCGACCTCGACGTGGCCCGCGAGCTGGGCCTGACGGTCGCCCGGGTGTCGTACTACTCGCCCTACTCGGTCGCCGAGTTCGCCTGGACGCTCGCCATGGCCGTCAACCGCCGGATCGTCCGCGCGGCGAACCGCACCCGCGACTTCGACTTCCGGCTCGACGGCCTGATGGGCCGCGACTTCCGCGGCCGCACGGCCGGCGTGCTCGGCACCGGCAAGATCGGCGAGGCGTTCACCCGGATCGCCCACGGCTTCGGCATGGAGCTGCTCGGCTGGGACGTCGCCGAGAACCCGGCCTGCCGGGAGCTGGGCATGACGTACGTCGACCGCGACACGCTCCTCGCGCAGTCCGACCTGATCAGCCTGCACGTGCCGCTCCTGCCCAGCACCCACCACCTCATCGACGCGGCCGCGCTCGCCCACGTCAAGCACGACGCCGTCCTGGTGAACTCCAGCCGCGGCGGCCTCATCGACACCGACGCCCTGGTCGGCGCGCTGCGCACCGGCCGGCTCGCCGGGGTGGGCCTCGACGTCTACGAGGCCGAGGCCGGGCTGTTCTTCCTCGACAAGTCGCTGGAGGTCGTCGAGGACGACACCCTGGCCCGGCTCGTCACCTTCCCGAACGTCGTCGTCACCTCGCACCAGGCGTACTACACCCGGGACGCGGTGGCGCAGATCATCGACGCCACCGTGCGCAACGTCGACGACTACCTGGCGGGCCGCCGCTCGGAGAACGTGCTGGTCCCCGACGCGCAGGCCTGAGCGAAGGCCGCGGCGACGAGCGCCGGGCCGCGCAGGGTGAGCACCGACTCCGGGTGGAACTGCACGGACGCGAAACCGGGTCCGCGCAGGGCGTGCACCTCGCCGGTGGCCGGATCGCGGGCCACCTCGACCCCCCGCCCGGCCAGCTCCGCGGCCTCGGCGTCGTCGCAGACCGCCGTGAAGCTGTTGTAGAAGCCCACCGTCTCGGCCCGGCCGAACAGGTCGATCCGCTCCTGCGCCCCCTGGTAGGGCACCGCCTTGCGGACGATGCGGAGCCCGGCGTGGGCGGCCAGCAGCTCGTGGCCCAGGCACACCCCGACCAGCCCGTGCCGGTGCTCGCGCACCAGGTCGGCGGTGAGCGCGTGCAGGAACGCCATCTTCGGGTCGCCGGCGTCCGCCGGGTCCCCCGGCCCGGGGCCGAGCACGACCGGCCCCGGGTGCGCGAGCGCGGCCTCACGCAGCCCCGGCCCGTCGTAGCGCCGTACGGTCACCTCCAGGCCGGTGGAGCGCAGCAGGTGGGCGAGCATCGCCGTGAAGGTGTCCTCCGCGTCCACCACGAGCGCGTGCCCGGCCGGCACGGCCTCGCGCTCCTGCAGCTTCAGCCAGAACGGCGCCAGGTCCGCCCGGCGGGCGTCCAGCGCGGCCCGCACCCGCGGGTCGTCGGCGAGGCGCGGGCGCGTCCCGTCGTCCGCCGGGCGGCGGGGGACGACGCCGAGGGCGGTCAGGACGCCGGCGGCCTTCGCGTGGGTCTCGGCGACCTCGCCGGCCGGGTCGGAGCCGCGGACGAGGGTCGCGGCGACGCCCACCCGCAGCCGGCCGGCCCGGTCGACGTCGGCGGTGCGGATGAGGATCGGCGAGTCGAGGGTCTGCGACCCGCCCGCGTCCCGGCCGATCAGCGCGAGCGCGCCGGCGTAGTAGCCGCGGCCGCCGGGCTCGTACCGCTCGATGACCCGGCAGGCGTTCTGCACCGGCGACCCGGTCACGGTCGCCGCGAACATGGTCTCCCGCAGCACCTCCCGGACGTCCAGGCTGCTGCGGCCGCGCAGCTCGTACTCGGTGTGCGCGAGGTGGGCCATCTCCTTCAGCCGCGGGCCGACGACCACCCCGCCCCGGTCACCGACCGTGCACATCGTCTTCAGCTCCTCGTCGACGACCATCGACAGCTCCTCGACCTCCTTGGCGTCGCCGAGGAAGCCGAGCAGGCCGTCCACCGAGGGCCCGGCGGCCGGGTAGCGGTAGGTGCCGCTGATCGGGTTCATCACGACCGTCCCGCCGCTCATCCGCACGTGCACCTCGGGGCTCGCGCCGACCAGGACGCGGTCGCCGGTGTCGACCAGGAACGTCCAGTACGCGCCCCGCTCGCCCACCAGCAGCCGGCGGAACAGCTCCAGCGCGTCGGCCCGGGAGAAGCCGGGGACGTCCGCCTCGTACGTCCGCCGGATGACGAAGTTGGCGCCCTCGCCGCGGCCGATCTCCTCCGCGAGGACGTCCCGCACGATGCCGGCGTAGGTCTCGTCGTCGACGTCGAAGCCGCGCCCGCGCACCGCGACGTCCCGGGCGGGCAGCCCGTCGAGGACCGCGGCCACGGGGAAGGTGAGCCGCTCCTCGATCCGGAGCGCGCTCAGCGGAGTGCCGTCGTCGCGGACGTCGAAGCCGCGCTCGCGGATCTGCCGGAACGGGACCAGGGCGAGCGACGGCTCGGGCAGGTCGGCGAGGCGGTCGTACGCGGCGACGGGGCCGCGCAGCAGCTCGACGGCGTCGTGGTCGGCGCCGGGGGCGCGCCGCCGCAACAGCGCGAAGGGGCGGTCGTCGGCGAGCAGGTCGGTCAGTGCGGTGGTCATGGGCGGTTCCCTCGGTTCGGGGGAGGGGCGGCCCTGGTGGTGGAGACACCGAAGGCCGCCCTTCCGGGCGGCCTTCGCGTGAGGTCGGTTGCGTACGCGCGATCAGTGGGCCGCCGGAGGAGCGGTCCACCACCAGTTCTGGTTCAGGGGCGCGTACATGCGGCGCACCCTACCCGATGCCGACGGGTCCGGGCGCGGTGATCCGCGCGCACTCGGCCACCAGGGCGCGCAGGTCGCCCCCGGACTTCTCGAACAGCGCCCGCTGGGTGCGCGCCCCGGTGCCGCGGGCCAGCAGGGCCTCCAGCCGCTCGCGGACCATGTCGAGGTCCCCGTACTCGGTGAGCGCGTCGGACACGTGGTCCACGAGCGCGCGCAGGACCACCGCGGCCGGGGCCGGGCTCCAGGTGCGGGGATCGACCAGCTGGGAGTCGAGGCCGGAGCGGCCCGCCCGCCAGGCGGCGAGCCGCAGCAGGCCCACACTCGCCTCGGGGACCGGCTCACCCGCCCGCCAGGCGGCGGCGGACGTCTCGACGAGACCGCGCACCAGCGCCGCGAGCAGCACCGTGTCCTCGGGCTCCAGGCAGACGTCGCCGACGCGTATCTCGACCGTCGGGTACGAGCGGGACAGCCGGGCGTCGAAGTAGATCATCCCCTCGTCGCGCAGCACCCCCGTGGCGATCATGGACCGCACGGTCGCGTGGTACCCCTCGGCCGAGCCGAACGGCGCCACCGGACCGGCCGAGGGCCAGCGCCCCCACACCCGGCTGCGGTAGGACGCGTAGGCGGTGTCCTGGGCCTGCCAGAACGGCGAGTTCGCCGTCATCGCCAGCAGCGGGGCCAGCCAGGGGCGGATCCGGTCGAGGACCGCGACCCCCTCCTCGTCCGACTCCACCGAGACGTGCACATGGCAGCCGCAGGTCAGCTGCTCGTTCGCCGTCAGGCCGTACTCCTCGGCCATCCAGGCGTAGCGTTCGCCGGGGCTGAGGGAGGGGCTGACCGGCAGCGGCGACGTGCCGAGCGCGGCCACCGTGGCGCCCACCCTTCCCGCCCGCCGGGCCGCCTCGCCGCGCCAGCGCCGGATCTCCGCCTCGATCTCGTCCATGGTGCTCTGCGGGCGAGTGCCGAACTCCAGCTGCTGCAGCTGCAGTTCCTCCTCGAACACGGAGTCGTCCGACGTCCCGGCCAGGACCGCCGCGGACATCGCCAGGGGCTCACCGGTCTCCTTGGAGACCAGGAGCAGTTCTTCTTCTACGCCGACAGTTCTCACATCGGGCAGGTGCCCCGCCGGCTCCCCGCCATGCCTCCCACCTGCCGAAGGCCGTCCGCGCCCCCGGGAGGGCAGTGAGGCGCGTCGCACGTCTCATCTGGTGGTCGTGGGGGTGGACGCCCGGTCCGACCCCGTAGGGTGGGCGGGGTGACCGTGAACGCCATTTCCCCCTCCGCCGGTGGCAACACCTGGCGCGACCTGCCCGCGGCGCAGCAGCCCGAGTACCCGGATGCCGAGGCTCTGCGCGATGTGATCGCGGACCTCGAGAGCTATCCGCCGCTCGTCTTCGCCGGTGAGTGCGACCAGCTGCGCGGCCGGCTGGCGGCCGTCGCCAGGGGCGAGGCGTTCCTCCTCCAGGGCGGCGACTGCGCGGAGGCCTTCGACGCCGTCTCCGCCGAGCACATCCGGGCGAAGCTGAAGACGCTGCTCCAGATGTCCGCCGTCCTGACCTACGCGGCCTCCGTGCCCGTCGTGAAGGTCGGCCGGATCGCCGGGCAGTACTCCAAGCCCCGCTCCAAGGGCACCGAGACCCGCGACGGCGTGACCCTGCCGACCTACCGCGGCGACTCCGTCAACGGCTTCGCCTTCGACGAGAAGTCCCGCGTCCCGGACCCCGAGCGCCTGAAGCGGATGTACCACGCGTCCGCCTCGACGCTGAACCTGGTCCGCGCCTTCACCACCGGCGGCTACGCCGACCTGCGCCAGGTCCACGCCTGGAACCAGGACTTCGTGAAGTCCTCGCCCTCCGGCCAGCGCTACGAGCAGCTGGCCCGCGAGATCGACAACGCGCTGAACTTCATGAAGGCCTGCGGCACCGACCCGGCCGAGTTCAAGGCGGTGGAGTTCTACGCCTCCCACGAGGCGCTGCTCCTGGACTACGAGTCGGCGCTGACCCGCGTCGACTCGCGGACCGGCCAGCTCTACGACACCTCCGGCCACATGGTCTGGGTCGGCGAGCGCACCCGCCAGCTCGACCACGCGCACATCGAGTTCGCCGCGCAGATCCGCAACCCGATCGGCGTGAAGCTCGGCCCGACCACCACCCCGGAGGAGGCGCTCACCTACATCGAGCGCCTGGACCCCGACCGGGAGCCCGGCCGGCTCACCTTCATCGTCCGGATGGGCGCGGACAAGGTCCGCGACAAGCTGCCCACCCTGGTCGAGAAGGTCACCGCCTCCGGCGCCCAGGTCGTCTGGGTCACCGACCCGATGCACGGCAACACCTTCGAGGCCGCCTCGGGCCACAAGACCCGCCGCTTCGACGACGTCCTCGACGAGGTCAAGGGCTTCTTCGAGGTCCACAAGGCGCTCGGCACCCACCCGGGCGGCATCCACGTCGAGCTGACCGGCGACGACGTCACCGAGTGCGTGGGCGGCGGCGACGAGATCTTCGTCGACGACCTGCACCAGCGCTACGAGACGGCCTGCGACCCGCGGCTCAACCGCAGCCAGTCGCTCGACCTCGCCTTCCTCGTCGCGGAGATGTACCGGGACCAGTAGGCGGCACCTCGCGACACGACGGTGGGGCACGGATCTGTGATCCGTGCCCCACCTGGCGTTCCGGGACTGTTGTGCGTCGACCCGATTGGGTAAGGTTAGGTTAGCCTCACCGAACGGATCGGTACGGCCGTGCTGATCGACCCCGTCGGGAGGTGAACCGCGTGTACGTCTGCTCGTGCTTCGGTGTCACGGACACCCAGGTCAGGGCGCACGCGGAGGCCGGCGCCACGACGCCCCGGCAGATCGCGTCCGCCTGCAAGGCCGGCACCGACTGCGGTTCGTGCGTCCGCAACATCCAGGCGATCCTCGGCCGCGGGACCTGCCCGCGCCGGGAGCTGCTGGAGTCGCGCAGGCCCGCCCTCGTCCCCGAGCCCGCGGGATCCCTGCCCGCGCTCCCCGAGGCCGCCTAGGCTCAGGCCTCGCTCGGCTGCTCGATCTGCTGCGCGAGGTAGTTCTGCTCGCCGATCGTCTCCAGGAGCGCGAGCTGCGTGTCCAGGTAGTCGATGTGGTGCTCCTCGTCGGCGAGGATGTCCTCGAACAGCTGCTTCGAGGTGTGGTCGCCCTTCTCGATCATCTTGGCGATGCCGCGGCGCAGCCGGTCGATGGCCTCGACCTCGATCTGGCGGTCGGCCTCGAACATCTCCTTGACCGTCTGGCCGATCCGGATGTGGCCGAGCCGCTGGTAGTTCGGCAGCCCCTCCAGGAAGATGATCCGGTCGGTCAGCCGCTCGGCGTGCTTCATCTCGTCGATCGACTCGGCGCGGGTGTACTTCGCGAGCTTCACCCAGCCCTTGTCCATCTGCAGGGCGTGGTGGAGCCAGTACTGGTTGATCGCGGTCAGCTCGGCGGTGAGCTGCTCGTTGAGGAACTCGATGACTTCCTGGTCGCCCTTCACGGCGGAGTCCTTCCCTTGGGCACTGGCTCGAACGGGTCTGCGGTCGATCCTGACACCGACGATCACCGCCGTCCAGTAAGTGCGGACTCAGTAAGTTAGGCCGTACTTAGTCCAGGATGCGGACCTCGCCCCGGTCCATACCGGTCCGTACCGGTGCGCAGGGCACCCCGTCATGTCTGCGACCATAGAGCCATGGGTCAGCCGACGAGCCGCGAGACGGGACAGCAGGAGCTTCCGCCGGGGCAGCGGCTCCAGCGGGGCTGGCCGGTCACCCACTACGGACCGGTGCCCAAGTTCAAGCCCGACCGCTGGGAGTTCCGCGTCTTCGGCGCCACCGCCGACGGCGACAAGCGCTGCTGGACCCACGAGGAGTTCTCCGCGCTGCCGTACACCACGGTCGTCGGCGACCTGCACTGCGTCACGAAGTTCAGCATGCTCGGCGCCGAGTGGGGCGGCGTCCTCGCCCGCACCCTCCTGGAGCTGGCCCCGCCCGCGCCCGGCGTCACCCACGTCATGGCCTGGGCCGAGTACGGCTACAGCGCCAACATCCGGCTCGACGACTTCGCGGCCGAACGCACGGTCTTCGCGAGCCACAAGGGCGGCGAGCTGCTCACCGCCGAGCACGGCTTCCCGCTGCGGCTCGTCGTCCCCCACCTCTACGCCTGGAAGGGCCCGAAGTGGGTCCGCGGCATCGAGTACATGAGCGCCGACCGGCGCGGCTTCTGGGAGGAGCGGGGCTACCACAACCTCGGCGACCCCTGGCGCGAGCAGCGGTACTCCTACCAGGAGGAAGCGGGCGAGGGCCCCGAGCTGTGACCGGCCGCCCGCGGCGGCTCAGCGGCCCCGGAACCGCTTGAGCCGGGCGATGTCGGCCGCCTGGCCCTCCTTGCCGCCGGGCGTCTCGATGGTCAGCGGGACGCCCTCCATGGCCCCGTGCGCGATCAGCTCGCCGAACGGGTCCGCCCCGATGCGGCCCTCGCCGATGTTCACGTGCCGGTCCTTGTGCGCGCCCACCACGTCCTTGGAGTCGTTGGCGTGCACCAGCTTCAGCCGCCCGGGTCCCACCACCGCCACCAGCTCGTCGAGCGTCTGCTTCATCCCGTGCGGGCCCGTCAGGTCGTGGCCGGCGGCGAAGACGTGGCAGGTGTCCAGGCAGACGCCGAGCTTCGGGTGCGCGTCGAGCGCCTCGAAGTACGGTCCGAAGTCCTCCGCCCGCGCGCACAGCGACGCGCCCTGGCCGGCGGTGGACTCGATCAGCAGGTCGGGGTCGTCGTCGCGGGTCAGCTCGTCGAGGAGCGGCCGCAACCGCTCACGGACCTGGGCCAGCGCCACCGACCGGTGGCGGCCGCCCGTCGCCGAGCCGGTGTGGACGACCACCCCGCGCGCCCCGATCGCCCGCGCCCGCCGCAGCGAGTGCCGCAGGCTGTCCACGGACCGGTCCACCGTCGCCTCGGTGTGCGAGCCGAAGTTGATCAGGTAGGGGGCGTGCACGAAGGCCGGGATCCCGTCCTCGGCGCACCGGGTGCGGAACTCCTCGTCCTGCCTCGGGTCGCCGGCCGGGGTGGCCCAGCCGCGCGGGTTGGCGACGAAGACCTGCACGGCCTCCGCGCCGATCTCGCGGGCGTAGGCGAGACCCACCTTCGCGAGACCCCCGGCGACTGGGACATGGCCGCCGA
The DNA here is from genome assembly GCF_042728285.1 of Streptomyces sp. NPDC060194. NCBI lineage: Bacteria > Bacillati > Actinomycetota > Actinomycetes > Kitasatosporales > Streptomycetaceae > Streptomyces > Streptomyces sp. NPDC060194. The sequence goes on from NZ_JBHWZH010000052.1 coordinate 21,408, forward strand.
CGGGGTTGCGGGTACGGGCGCGGGAGGAGGTGTCGCTGCTGCTCACGGGGTCAAGGGTGCCAGGTGGGCGCACGGAGCCGTCCGGCCGGGCCCCGGTGGGGGCCAGGGCCCGGCGGAGGTCAGCGGATCGTGATGCGGATCGTGCCGCCCTCGGGCGCACGCTGCCCGCCGGGGACCGACTGCGACTCGACGGTGTCCCCGAACAGGCCGAGCAGGCCCCGGTCCTCCTCCACCTCGAAGCCCGCCCCCCGCAGCTCCGTGGTCGCCTCGTCGACGCTCAGGCCGGTGACGTCGGGCACGGTGACCTGGACCGGCCCCTTGGAGACGGTCAGGGTGACGGTGTCGCCGCGCACGGCCTCCTCGCCGCCGGCCGGGGACTGCCTCGCGACCTCGCCCTCGTCGTGCTCGGAGTGGACCCGCTCCGGGGCCAGCTCGACCTTCAGCCCCTGCTCCTCCAGCGCGCGGGTCGCGTCGTCCACGGACCGCCCCGCGACGTCGGGGACGTCGACCGGGGCGCCCTTGCTGACGGTGATCGCGATCGCCTTGCCGGAGCGGACCTCGGTGCCCGCAGCCGGATCGGTGCGCACGACCTCGCCCTTGCCGACGTCCTCGCTGAACTCCCGCGCGACCGCCCCCGGGGCGAGCCCCGCGTCCTCCAGGCGCCGCTTCGCCTCGTCCAGCGGCACCCCCGCGAGCCGCGGCACGCCGATGCGCTCCGGGCCCTTGGAGATCGTCAGCTCCACCGCGTCGTCGTCGCGGATCCGCTCGCCGATCCCCGGGTCGGAGGACATCACGCGGCCGGCCTCGTCGGTGTCGCTGAAGGCCCGCTCCACCGATCCGGCCCGCAGGCCCGCCTCCGCCAGCTCGCTCCGGGCCTGCGCCTCGGTCTTCCCGACCAGCGCGGGGACCCGGGTGAACTGGCCGGAGTTGATGTACCAGAAGCCCGTGACCAGGCCGATGAGCAGTAGCGCCGCCCCCAGGCCGAGCAGCCCCCGCCGTGGCGGCCGGCGGCGGCCCGTACCGCCGCCGCGGACGCCGACGGTGGGCGGTGCGGACGGCGGCGGGCCCGCGGGCATGTGCAGCCGGCTGGTCCGGTGCCGCCGGGTGTCGGGCTCCGACATCGCGAGCACGCTCGTGCGCTCCTCGGGCCCGACCGGGCCCGCGGGCTCCGGTGTGCGGGCCTGCGGGGGCGCGCTGTCCAGCTGCTCGTCGCTGAGCGCGGCGTGCGCGGTGCGCACCTCGGCCAGGAACGCGACCGCGTCGTACGGCCTGACCTGCGGGTTGCGCGCGGTGGCGAGCGTGACGAGGTCGTCGAGCTCGTAGGCGAGCTCCGGGACCAGGCGGGAGGGGTTCGGCACGTCCTCGTTCAGGTGCCGGTAGAGGATCTGCGCCGGGGTGTCGCCGGTGTGCGGCTTGGCGCCGGTCAGCATCTCGTAGAGGACGACCCCGCAGGCGTAGACGTCCGCGCGGGCGTCGGTGATGCCCTGCTCGATCTGCTCCGGGGCCAGGTAGGAGACGGTGCCGAGGACCTCGCCGGTGGTGCCGGTGGCCGCGTCGACCGAGCGCACCAGGCCGAAGTCGGCGACCTTCACCCGGCCGTCGTCCCCTATCAGGACGTTCTCCGGCTTCATGTCCCGGTGCACGAAGCCCGCCAGGTGGGCGGCGCCGAGAGCGGCCAGGACCGGCTCCAGGATGTCGAGCGCGGCACGCGGCTGGAGCGCCCCGCGCTCGCGCAGCACGTCCCTCAGGGTGCAGCCGGCGACGTACTCCATCGCCAGGTAGACGTACCCGCGGTCGTTGCCCTGGTCGAAGACGCCGACGACGTTCGGGTGGTCGAGCCGGGCGACCGACTTGGCCTCCCGGATGAAGCGCTCGACGAACGACTGGTCGGCGGCGAGCGCCGGGTGCATCACCTTCAGGGCGACGAGCCGGTCGAGGCGGGTGTCCACGGCCCGGTAGACCGTCGCCATCCCGCCGACGGCGATGCGCGCGTCGATGCGGTAACGGCCGTCGAGCAGCTGCCCGGCCAAAGGGTCGATAAGGGTCGTGTCCACGCTGGTGAGTGTACGAGCCGGGGCGGTCCCGCCCCGATTCCGCGGTCCGACCGGGTCCGGACTGCAGCCGAGCTGTGACAGCGGGCTGGGCCGTACGGGGGCCCGCGGGGCCGCGGCGGGAGCGTGCCGGGAGGCCGGGGGGAGTGCGGCGGGGTCAGCGCGGGAGCGCGCTGCCCGCCGTCCACTCCGCCCAGTCCATGTCCCAGCCGTTGAGCCCGTTGTCCGGCTGCACGGTGCCGCCGCCCTCGGAGTTCTCCACCACGACCACGTCCCCGAGCAGCGAGTTCTCGTAGAACCACGAGCCGTCGGTGGTGTCGTCGTCGCCGCCCTGGGCGTCCCTGAGGCCGATGCAGCCGTGGCTGGTGGCCTGCGCGCCGAAGATGTCGGGGGAGCCCCAGTAGTTGCCGTGGATGAAGGTGCCGGAGTCGGTCAGCCGCTGCGCGTGGGGCACGTCGGGGATGTCGTACTCGTCGCCGAGGCCGACCGTCGAGCTCTCCATCCGGGTCTCGGGGAACTGCTCGGTGATCACCATGGTGCCGTTGTAGGTGGCGAACTTCGGCTCCCCGGTCGACACCGGGATCGTCCGCAGCGGCTGCCCGTCGCGCTCGACGGTCATCTGCTGGGTGGCCGCGTCCACCGTCGAGATCTGCGAGCGGCCGACCTCGAAGGAGAAGTCGGTGTCCTGGACTCCGCTGACCCCGGGGGAGACCTCGACGCCGTCGAGGTCGAAGGCGACGTTCACCGTGGAGCCGGGCCGCCAGTACTCCTCGGGCCGGAAGTCGAGCCTGCTGTCGCCGAACCAGTGGCCGACGGCCTTCTGGCCGCCGCTGGAGGTGATGGTGACCGCGGACTCGACCGTCTCCTTCTCGGTGACCGGCTTGTCGAACCGGAACGAGACCTGCATGCCGACGCCGGTCCGGCTGCCGTCCTCCGGGGTGTAGTGCGCGATCACCGAGTCCGCGGCCGAGACGGTGGTGAAGCGCGAGGTGCGGCTCACGCTCTTGCCCGCGTCGTCCTCGGCCCGCGCGGTCAGCGTGTACGCGGTGCCGCGCTTCAGGTTCTCGGTCGGGGTCCAGGTCGTGCGGTCCGCGTCGTACCGGCCGGCCACGGTCTCGCCGGCCCGGTCGGTCAGCTCGACGTCGGACAGGACGCCCTTGGCGACCTTCGCCGTCACGTTGCCGGTCGCGATGCCGATGTTCTTCGCGGCGTTCCCCGGGGTGAGGGTGAGCTGGGCGGCGGGGGCGGTGGTCGCGGAGGCGGACGTGCTCGCGGACCGGCTCGGCGGCGCGCTCGACGTGCCCTGGGGCGAGGTCGGCGTCGTGGGATCGGCGCCGCCGTCCGAGCCGGTGGAGCAGCCCGCGGCGAGGAGGCCGGCGGTGAGCAGGGCGACCACGGTGCGTCTCATGGGTTCACACTCCCCGCTGCGGCGGCCGCGCGCAGGTCGGGGCGGCGGGGGACGGGCCGTGCGGGGTACCCCGGCGGCTCGGAGGCGGGTTCCCCGGGTCCGCGCCGCCCCTCGGGGCGTCAGAACGCCGGCCGCTCCGGGTCCAGGTCCGCCACGCCGTCCACGGGGGACGAGGCGTGCGCGAAGTGCCGCCGCGGGATGCGCCCCGCCCGCCGCGCCAGCCGGCCCGCCTCCACCGCGTGCCGCATCGCCTCCGCCATCAGGACCGGTTCCTGCGCCCGGGTGACCGCGGAGGCCAGCATGACGGCCGCGCAGCCCAGCTCCATCGCCAGCGCCGCGTCCGAGGCGGTGCCCGCGCCCGCGTCGAGGATCACCGGGACTCCCGCCCGTTCGACGATCAGCTCGAAGTTGTGCGGGTTGCGGATGCCGAGCCCGGAGCCGATGGGCGAGCCCAGCGGCATGACCGCCGCGCAGCCCACGTCCTCCAGCTTCCGGGCGAGGACGGGGTCGTCGTTGGTGTACGGCAGGACGGTGAAGCCGTCGTCGACGAGGGTCTCCGCCGCGTCCAGGGTCTCGACCGGGTCCGGCAGCAGGGTGCGCTCGTCGGCGACGACCTCCAGCTTCACCCAGTCGGTGCCCAGCGCCTCCCGGGCCAGCCGGGCGGTCAGCACGGCCTCGCCGGCGGTGAAGCAGCCGGCCGTGTTCGGCAGCACCCGGATGCCGAGCCGGGTCAGGACGGAGAGGACCGAGCCCTGGACGGACGGGTCGAGCCGCCGCATGGCGACGGTGGTCAGCTCCGTCCCCGAGGCGGTCAGCGCGCGCTCCAGGACGTCGAGGCTCGGCGCCCCGCCGGTGCCCATCACGAGCCGCGAGGAGAAGGTGGCATCGCCGATGGTCAGCGCGTCGTCGGCCATGTCAGCCTCCCTGGACGGCGGTCAGCACCTCGACGCGGTCGCCCGCGGCGAGCGTCGTCCCGGGCCACTGCCCGCGCGGGACGACGTCCTCGTTGACGGCGGCGGCGACGCCCCTGGCGGCCCGGGTGAGGCCGGCGACCAGGGTGTCGAGGGTGGTTCCGGCGGCGATCTCGCGGGACTCGCCGTTCACGGTGATCACCGTGGGGACCGTCATGCGGGCTGCTCCTCGCGGACGACGGGCGCCGGGAAGCGCCGGGGGGTGAAGGGGCGGGCGTCGGACGGCAGGACGCCGGTGGTCAGTACCTCGGCCATGACGTCGCCGGTGACGGGGGTGAGCAGGACGCCGTTGCGGTGGTGGCCGGTCGCCAGGTGGAGCCCCGGCAGTGCGGTCGGGCCGAGGAGCGGCGCGTTGTCGGGGGAGGCGGGGCGCAGGCCCGCGCGGGTCTCGGTGAGCGGCAGCTCGGTGATGCCGGGGATCAACTCGTGCGCGTCGCGCAGGAGTTCGTAGACCCCGCCCGCGGTGACGGTGGTGTCCCAGCCCATCTCCTCGCTGGTCGCGCCGACGACCAGCTCGCCGTTCTCGCGCGGCACCAGGTACACGTTCCCGCCGCGCACCACGGCCCGGACCGTACGGCTGAGGAAGGGGGCGTAGGCGGCGGGGACGGTCAGGCGCAGGACCTGGCCCTTGACCGGGCGGACCGGCGGGACGGCCTCCGCGGGCACGCCGGCGAGGCGGCCGCTGAGGCTGCCGGCGGCCAGGACGACCTGCCCGGCCGCCAGTTCGGTGCCGGCGGACCCCTCCGTGTCCGCCAGGACGACCCCGCGGGCCCGGTCACCGCGGACGAGGAGCTCGCGGACCGACGTGCGCAGCAGCGTCACCCCGGCCCGCTCGCAGGCCGCGACGAGCGCCCGGGCGAGCCGCCTCGGGTCCACCTGGTGGTCGCCGTCGACCCGCAGCCCGCCGCGCACCCCCGGCGCAAGCATCGGCTCCAGGCGGCGGCACTCGCGCCCGGTGAGCCACTCCGACTCCAGGCCCGAGCGCCGCTGCAGGGCGTGGAGTTCGCGCAGGTGGGCGCGGTCGTCGGCGTCCAGGGCGACGGCGAGGGTGCCGCAGGGCCGGAAGCCGACGCCGAGCCCGGTGGCCTCCTCCAGCTCGGCGGCGAACGCCGGGTAGCGCCGGGCGGAGGCGAGGTTGAGGGCGAGCAGCGTCTGCTCGCCGTGGTGCAGTTCGGTGACCGCGGCCAGCATCCCGGCCGCCACCCGGGCGGCCCCGCCGCCCGGTTCGGGGTCCACGACGGTGACCCGCAGCCCGCGCTGCGCGGCCCGCCAGGCGGTCACCAGGCCGATGACGCCGCCGCCGACCACCACGACGTCGGGCGCTCCACCGCTGTTCGGATCGTGTCCATGACTGTGCACGGCTCTCCCGCTCCTCCCTTCGCCGGCATGACCCGGATCAGGTTCGTACGGTCGGAGGCCGGCCAGCCTCCCTCTCAGCCCGCTGCGTGCGGGCTCCCGCGAGTGCGCTCTTGCCCGGCCACCCTAACGCCTCGCCGCGGAGCCGGGTAAGGCCGCCGCCGGCCCCCGGTCCGGCTCGCGGCGGGCCCCCCGGATCTGCGTAGGGTGACCCCCGTGAGTGAACAGCTGCAGTCGCCCGCGGATCCCTCCGGTGCGGGTGTCGTCATCGTCGGCGCGGGCCTGGCCGGGGTGCAGACCGCCGTCGGCCTGCGCGAGCTCGGGTACGAGGGCGCGGTGACGCTGCTCGGCGACGAGCCGCACCGGCCCTACGACCGGCCGCCGCTCTCCAAGGCGGTCCTGCTCGGCAAGGCCTCCCCCGAGAGCGTCGTCCTGGACGTCGACTACGACGCCCTCGACGTCTCCCTGCGGACCGGCGTGAGCGCCACCGCCCTGCGCCCATGGGCGCGCGAGATCGACACCGAGCAGGGGCCGCTCCCGTACGACGCCCTGGTCGTCGCCACCGGTGCGCGGCCCGTCGTGCTGCCCGGCACCGAGGACGCCGCCGGCGTGCACGTGCTGCGCACGGTGGACGACGCCGAGCGGCTCGGCCCGGTGCTCGCCGAGCAGCGGGACGTCGTGGTGGTCGGGGCCGGCTGGATCGGCGCGGAGTTCGCGACCTCGGCGCTCGACGCCGGCTGCGCGGTGACCGTCGTCGAGGCGGCGGACCGGCCGCTCGCGGGCACCGTGCCCGCCGAGGCGGCCGCCCCGATGGCCGACTGGTACCGGGCCGCCGGCGCCGAACTGCTCACCGGCGCCCGGGTCGCGCGGGTGGAGGACGGCGCGGTGGTCCTGGCCGACGGCCGCCGGCTGCCGGCCGGCGCGGTCGTCGTCGGGATCGGCGCGCGCCCGGACACCGGCTGGCTGGCCGGCTCCGGCATCGCCCTGGAGCCCGACGGCTCGGTCACCGCCGACGCCTCGCTGCGGACCTCGCTGCCCGGCGTGTTCGCCGTCGGCGACTGCGCCTCCTTCCCCTCCGCCCGCTACGGCGCCCGGCTCCTGGTGCACCACTGGGACAACGCCCTCCAGGGCCCCCGCACGGTCGCGGCGAACATCCTGGGGGAGGAGCCCGCCGCCTACGACCCCGTGCCGTACTTCTGGTCCGAGCAGTTCGGGCGCTTCGTGCAGTACGCCGGCCACCACGCGGACGCCGACACCCTCGTGCGGCGCGGCGACCCCGACGCCCCGGCCTGGTCGATGTGCTGGCTGCGCGAGGGCGTGCTCGTGGCGCTGCTCGCGGTGGGCCGGCCGCGCGACCTGGCCCAGGGGCGCAGGCTCATCGAGGCGGGCGCGGTGCTCGACCCGGTCAGGACGGCGGACCCGGCGGTCCCGCTGAAGGCCGCGGTGTCGTCCGGCTGACCGTCCCCGGGTGCCGACTCCTCGCGGCAGGTGGCAGGCTTGGGGGCGTGACCGAGATCGATGCGAAGACCGACGCGCTCATCCCCAGCTGGCTCCACCTGCCCGACATCGCCGAGATGCTCGACATCGAGGTGACCAAGGTGCGGCAACTGGTGAAGGAGGGCCAGCTGATCGCCGTCCGCCGCGGGGAGAACCGCTCCCTGCAGGTGCCGGCCGCCTTTATCGCCGGCGACCGGATCGTCAAGGGCCTCAGCGGCACCCTCACCCTCCTGAAGGACGACGGCTACTCCGACGAGGAGATGCTGGAGTGGCTCTTCACGCCCGACGAGAGCCTGCCCGGCACCCCCGTCCAGGCCCTCGCCGAGAACCGCGGCACGGAGGTGAAGCGCCGGGCCCAGGCCCTGGCCCTGTAGCCCGCGCTCAGCGCACCGCACAGCACCACACGAACCGGGGCGGCCGGGCGGGCCCGTGACGGCCCGTCCGCCCGCCCCGCCACGACCGACCCGGGGGGACACACCGCCATGCCGCGCGCCCTGCTCGCCGACGCCCGCCTCTACCTGTGCACCGACGCCCGCACCCGGCAGAACGACCTGCCCGCCTTCCTGGACGCCGTCCTCGGCCCCGGCGGCGGCGTGGATGTGGTGCAGCTGCGCGACAAGGGGATGGAGGCGGCCGAGGAGCTGGAGCACCTCCAGGTGTTCGCCGACGCCTGCCGCCGCCACGGCCGGCTCCTCGCGGTCAACGACCGCGCGGACGTCGCCCACGCGATCGGCGCCGACGTCCTCCACCTCGGCCAGGGCGACCTGCCGGTGCCCGCCGCCCGCGCGGTCCTCGGCGACGAGGTGCTGATCGGCCGCTCCACGCACTCCGTCGCGGAGGCGGGCGCCGCCGCCGTCCAGGAGGGCGTCGACTACTTCTGCACCGGCCCCTGCTGGCCCACCCCCACCAAGCCCGGCCGGCACGCCCCCGGCCTCGACCTGGTCCGCAGCACCGCCGCCCTGGACACGGACCGCCCCTGGTTCGCTATCGGCGGCATCGACGCCGGCAACCTCGACGAGGTCCTCGACGCCGGCGCCCGGCGGGTCGTCGTCGTCCGCGCGATCACCGAGGCCGACGACCCCGGGGCGGCCGCCGCCGACCTGGCCCGGCGGGTGCGCGCACGCGCGCTGTGACCGACCCGGTCGGCCCGGCGCGGCCCGGGCCGACCGGCGGGTGCCCGGCAGGTGTCCGAGGGGTGGACGGGAATGCGGTGAGAGGGGACAAAAGGGCCATCGGCTTGGGGTGCGGCGAACGCCGTCGCTAACCTGTCTTCATGGCCCTTGGTACCGCGTCCACCAGGACGGACCGCGCGCGCGTCGTGCGCGACATGCTCGTGCCCGGCACCACCACGTGTTCGTTCGAGTTCTTCGCGCCGAGGACGGAGAAGGGCGAGCGCAGCCTGTGGAACGCGCTGCGCCGCGTCGAGGGCGTCGCCCCCGACTTCGTCTCCGTGACGTACGGGGCCGGCGGCACGACCTCCGAGGGCACGGTGAAGGCGACCGAGCGGATCGCAGCGGACACCACCCTCACCCCCGTCGCCCACCTCACCGCGGTCGGCACCTCCACCGCCCAGATCCGGCACGTCATCGGCCGGTACGCCGACGCCGGCATCCGCAACATCCTCGCCGTGCGGGGCGACCCGCCCGGCGACCCGATGGGCGAGTGGGTCCGGCACCCCGAGGGGCTCACCTACGCCGCCGAGCTGGTCGGGCTCATCAAGGAGTCCGGGGACTTCTGCGTCGGCGTCGCCGCGTTCCCCGAGATGCACCCGCGCTCCACCGAGTGGGACACCGACGTGGCGCACTTCGTCGCCAAGTGCCGGGCCGGGGCGGACTACGCGATCACGCAGATGTTCTTCGACCCGGAGAACTACCTGCGGCTGCGTGACCGGGTCCACGCGGCGGGCTGCGAGACGCCGATCATCCCCGAGGTGATGCCCGTGACCAGTGTGAAGACGCTGGAGCGGCTCCCGCAGCTCAGCACCGCCGCCGTGCCGTCCGCGCTGAAAGACCGCATCCTCGCGGTCAAGGACGATCCCGCCGCTGTACGCTCCATCGGTATCGAGTTCGCGACGGAGTTCTGCGCGAGGCTGCTCGCCGAGGGAGTCCCCGGTCTGCACTTCATCACCATGAACAACTCGACCGCGACACTGGAGATCCACGAGAATCTGGGCCTGCACCGGCAGCAGGCCTGACCGGCCGCATCCACCGGCGGCCGCGGAGGAGGGGCGTACATGGGCTGGACGGTCCTCTACATCGCGTTCGGCATCGTCGCGTTGTGGCTGCTCGCTGAGGTGCTTCTGCAGTACAAGGCGCGGCTGCGCTGGCGGCTGCTCGCGTTCGTCGGCTTCCTGGTCGTCGTGTTCGGCGTGGCCCTCTCGTCGCGGGTGGTGATCGCCCTCGGCGCGATCACCTTCGCCGTCGGGCAGACCTACGTCACGATGGCGTTCCGGCGCGGCTTCTCGACCGGCTGGGCGCTCGGCGGCAACCCGGGCATCAGCAAGCGCCGCAAGGGCGAGGCGGCGGCCCTCAAGGAGCCGACGCTCGAGGTCTCGGACCTCAGTTACGACCCGGCGGACGTCCCCGGCCACGCGCTCGACGCGCCGGACGCCGTCGCGGCCACCGCGCCCCTCGCGGAGCCCGTCACCTCCTCGACCTCCGTGTTCCCGGTCCACGACGCCCAGCCGTCGCCCGACGGGACCGGCCAGTGGAGCCTCTACGACCAGTCCGGGTTCGCCACCCCGCAGACCGCCCAGGACCCCGGCGACACCGGCGGCCACAGCTACCCCTTCCCCGGCCAGACCCCCCAGCAGGACCCCTACGCCGCCACCGGCTACGACACGGGCGGCTACCCGACCTACGGCACGGGCACGTACGACACCGGCGGCTACGACACCGGGGCCTACCCCTACGGCTACAACACCGACACCGGGCAGAGCTACGCCGCCTACTCCGACCCGTACATCGGCGCCCAGTCCTACCCGCAGCCCGGCTACGACACCTACGGCGGCGGCTACGGGCAGGGCTACGGCTCGGACACCCCGCCCGGCGGGGTCTGGGTGCCGCAGCAGCGGGACGGCGAGCAGGCCGCGCCGCCCGGGGCCTACGACGACGGGCAGCAGGGCGGCGCGCTGCCGCCGGAGCAGCCCTACCCGTACCAGGACGAGCAGGCCAACCGGTACTGAGACGTCTCCCGGCCGGCCGCTCCTCGTCGAACCGGCCCGGGGCTCAGCGCGAGCCCCGGAACCCCGGGCCCTCCACGATCAGCCCGGCCACCAGGGCCCCCGACATCCCCGCGTGCGCGAGCCCGCCGCCGGGGTGCGACCAGCCGCCCGCCCGGAACAGGCCCGGCAGACCGGTGGTGTTCGGCGGGTAGAGGTACGCGCCGGCCGCCGCCGCGAGCGCCGGCGGCCGGACGGGGGCGGTGTCCGCCGGGGTCAGGACCTCCCGCCACAGCACCCGCTCCCGCAGCCCCGGGACGGCGGCCTCGGCCACCTCGGCCAGGGTGTCCGCGTACCGCGAGGCCGTCGCCGGGTCCGCCCAGTCGACCGGGCCCCGGGGGGCCACCGTCGCCGTCAGGGTGACCGCCTCGTGGTCCGCGTCGGGCCGGGTGGCGGGGTCGTCGGGGCGCAGGACGGTCAGGGTCGGCCGCTCGGCGGGGGTGGCCTGGGAGCCGAAGACGACCGCGGCCTCCACCGCGCTGTCCGGGGCGTGCACCACCGTCTTGTGCGCGGTGCCCTCGGGGCGGGGGCCGCGCAGCGCGAGCAGGACGGTGAACCGGCCGGGCAGGCCGTGCCGCTCGGCCGGGGCGTCGGCCACCGCGGCGCCGCCCGGCAGCGGGAGGTCGTCAGGGGAGGCTGAGCTGACCACGTGGTCCGCCTCCTCCACCCGCCCGTCGGCCAGTTCGACGCCCGCGGCCCGACCGTCCTTCTCCACGACGCCGGTCACCCGCGCGCCGAACACGAACTCCACCCGCCGCTCCAGGCACCGCTCGTACACCGCGCGGGCCAGCTCGCGCAGGCCGCCGCGCACGTACCAGGTGCCGAACGCGTGCTCCATGTAGGGCAGCACCGCGGCGCTCGCCGGGGCGTGCCGCGGGTCCAGGCCGTGCTCCAGGGCGAAACCGGAGAGCAGCGCCGCAAGCCGGGGGTCACCGAGCTCCAGCGCCCCGATCTCGGCGAGGGTGGCGGCCTGCCGGGTCCGCAGCAGTCGGCGCCGCCTCAGCGCCGGGTACGGCTCCCGCTCGGCGAGCACCTTCCAGTCGGACCACAGCGGCTCCTCCAGGAGCGGCCGCCGGGTGCGGTCCCACGCCTCGCGGGCCCGCACCAGGAACTCCCCCCAGCGCTCGCCCGCGCCCGCGCCGAGCGCCTCCTCCAGGGCGGAGACGACGCCCGCCCGGGAGGCGTTGGGCAGGGCGACGCGGGTGCCGTCGGAGAAGACGTGCGCCGACGAGGGGTCGACCTGAGTGAGGTCGACGCACTCCTCCAGCGGCTTCCTGCCGGTCTTGACGAACAGGTCGCGGTAGACGGCGGGGACGCCGAGCAGACCGGGCCCGGTGTCGAAGACGAAGCCGTCCCGCTCGAACCGGCCGAGCGAGCCGCCGTAGGTCTCCGTGCGCTCGAACACCACCACCCGGTGGCCCGCCACGGCCAACCGGGCAGCCGTCGCCATCGCGCCGGTCCCGGCGCCGATCACCGCAATGCGTGCCATGTCGGGGACTTTATCCGCAGCCACTGACAATCCCCGCCGGACCCCCGCCGACCTGCGGATCGAGCCCGGCCGCGGTCCGACGGGGCCCGTCCGGGGCCGGCTCAGCCGGGCGGTCCCGGCTCCCGGCCGGCGATCCGGCGCTCCTCGCGCCGCTGCGCACGCCGCCGCAGGAAGCGGCGGATCCGGGAGCCCAGGAAGAAGACCACGACCAGTCCGGCGAGCAGGAGCAGTGCGGTGATCACGGCGGCGGCGACCGGGTTGAACATCGCGAACGTGACCACCCCGGCGACCCCGAGGTCCTCCAGGGTGCTGGCCACCACGTTGCTCGCCGGCTCCGGCGAGGTGTTGATCGCCATCCTGGTGCCGGCCTTGACGAAGTGGCTCAGCAGCGCCGTCGTCCCGCCCACCGCGCCTGCGGCCAGGTCCGGCAGCGACCCGCTCTGCCCCGCGAGCAGCGCCCCGACCACGGCGCCCGACAGCGGGCGGATCACGGTGTGGAAGGCGTCCCACACGGAGTCCACGTAGGGGATCTTGTCGGCCACCGCCTCGCAGAGGAACAGCACGCCCGCGGCGATCAGCACGTCGGTGCGCTGCAGGGCCTCGGGCACCTCGTCGGAGACTCCGGTGACGCCGAACAGACCGAGGAGCAGGACCACCGCGTAGGCGTTGATCCCGCTGGCCCAGCCGCTGGTGAAGACCAGGGGGAGTACGGACACGGGGTGATCGTAACCAGCCCGCCGCCGGGAGTCCCCGGACGGGACGGGGGCAGCGGGGCGCGACGGCCTGAGTATCCGTACCCAGGCGCGGAGATGAGTAGCCGCGCGGATGGGCCCCCACCTGCGCGGACGGCAGAGTGGGGGCACCGGGGAGCGGTCGGCCCGGGACCGCCGGCACGGGGCTGCGGTCCCGGTCCGACCCCCGCCGGGATCACAGCGTTCCGCGCACCCGCCCCTGGAGCAGCCGCGACAGCGCCGCGTGGACCTCGTCCAGCGAGCGCTCGCTCTGGAAGGCCTGCCAGTCGAGGGCGGCCACCAGGACCATCCCCACCAGCGCCGCCGCCGTCAGCTGCACGTCGATGTCCGCGCTCAGCTCGCCGCTCTCCACACCCCCGCGCAGCACGTCCTCCACCACGGCCACCGCCTGCTGACGCACCACCATGAGCGTCGACTGCCACGCCCGGTTGGTGCGCCACAGCTCGGCGACGTAGAGCTGCGTGAACGACGGGTAGGCGTGGATGAACGACAGGCCCGCGCGGACCATCGCGTCCAGGGCCTCGACGGCCCCGCCGCCCCGGCGCGCGCTGTCGTCGGCGGCCTGCTGCAGGGAGGCCGTCAGGAGCCCGACGCCGTGCTTGAGGAGTTCCTCGAAGAGCACCGACTTGCTGGCGAAGTTGTAGTAGACCGTGCCCTTGGCGACGCCCGCGCGTTCCGCGATCTCGTCGACCGTCGTCGCGGAGAAGCCCTGCTCGGCGATGAGCGTCACGGCCGCCTCGTAGAGCTTCTGCCGTGTCGCCTGCCGTCTGGTGCTCTCCGCGCCGCCCGGGGCGTGCGCGCTGTCCCTGCTTCCCATGGGCATGATTGTCACAGGCTCAGCTCCGGGTGCAGACGGTCCATCGTCCAGACCTGCTTGCGCCGGGCGGACAGCGCCGTCAGGGCGAGCGCTCCGGCGGTGAAGGCGAGCAGCACCGCCCCGCCCGTCCACACCGGCCCCAGGTCGCCGCCCGTGATCAGCCGGCGCAGCGCCTCCACCACGTAGGTCATGGGCAGGAACGGGTGCAGGGCGTTGAAGAACCCCGGGCTGGTCTGGACGGGGTAGGTGCCGCCGGCGGAGGTCAGCTGGAGCATCAGGGCGGCGAGGACCAGGATGCGGCCCGCCGCCCCGAAGCGGGCGTTGAGCCACTGCACGATCGCCGCGAAGCAGCAGGTCGTCAGCGCCAGGAAGGCGACGGTCCCGGCGGCGTGCTCGGCGCGCAGGCCGAGCGCCCAGTGCAGGACGGACATCAGCGCCGCCACCTGCAGCACCCCGAGCGCGGCCACCGGCAGCCAGCCCGCGAACGCGATCCGCCAGGTCGAGGCGCCGGCGGCGAGCGCGCGCCGGTTGAGCGGCGCGATCAGCATGTAGGCGACCATCGCGCCGACCCACAGCGACAGCGGGATGAAGTACGGCGCGAAGCCGGTGCCGTAGTTGGGCGCCTTGTGCAGCGACTGGGCGGCCAGCCGGACCGGGTCGGCCATCACCTCGGTGCGCGCGTCGCGGTCCTTCTCGCCGTAGTCGGGGATCCGCCCGACGCCGTCGTGCAGGCCGCCGGCGAGGTCGCCGCTGCCGTCGGCCAGCTTGTACAGGCCGCCGTCGAGGTCCTGGGCGCCGGTCTTGAGGCGGGCGACGCCGGAGTCCAGGGTCGCCGAGCCGGTCTTCGCGCTGGACAGGCCGGTGTCGAGGGCGGACGCGCCGGAGGCGACCTGCTGCGCACCGCTGTTGAGGGCGTTGACCTTGGCGACGGCCGCGTCGAGGTCCTCGTTCAGGTGCGGTGCCTGCTCCGCGAGGGCGTCGGCCTGCTTCTGCAGCGTCGCCAGGTGCGTGTCGAGTTGCGCGAGGCTGCCGTCGTGGTCGTCGACGAGGGTCTGCACGTCGTCGGCGACGCCCTGGACCTCGGCCGCCGCGTCCTTGGCCTTCTCCAGGTCGGCGCATGCCGGGTCCGCGTCCGCGGGGGAGTCGCAGCGCTCCTGGTAGACGCTGTCCAGGGCGTCGGAGGCGGTGCGGGCGTCGGCCGCGGCGGTCGGGGCGGCCTTGACGAGCGCGCCGAGGTTCGTGCGGACGGTCCGGGTGGCGTCGGCGACGAGGCGTGCGGTGTCGCCGATCCGCTTGCCGTCGTCCTTGAGGAAGGGCCGCAGGTCGCCGGCGATGCCGTTGACCTTGTCGGCGAGGGCCTGGGTGCCGTCGGCGACCTTGCCGGCGCCGGTGTCCAGGCGGGCGGCGCCCGACGACAGCTTCCGGATGCCGCTCGCCAGGTCGCCGCTGCCGTTCTTGGCGTCCGCGAGACCGTCGGCGAGGTCCTTGGAGCCCTTCTTGGCCTTGTCGGCGCCCGCCTTGAGGTCGTCGGCGCCCTTCGCGGCCTTCGCCGTCGAGTCGTGCAGGTCGGAGAAGTTGACGAAGATCCGGTCGAGGAACGTGCGGGAGGCGCTGCTGGACGCCGCCGAACGCACCTCCGAGAACACCGTCTTCGAGATCTGTCCGACGATGTAGTTGTTGGCGTCGTTGGTGCGCACCTGGAGCGCCCCGGTCTCGGGGGAGTCGCCGGCACTGGAGGAGACCCGCCGGCTGAAGTCGGCGGGCAGCGTCAGGGAGAGGTAGTACCTGCCGTCCTCGACGCCCTCGCGGGCCTCCGCGGCGTCCACCTCGTGCCACTGGAACGTCCTGCTGTCGCGCAGCTCGCGGGTGATGTCGTCGCCCGCGGTCACCTCCTTGCCGTCGGCCTTCGCCCCGCGGTCGGCGTTGACGAGCGCGACCGGGATCCGGTCGAGGCGGCCGTAGGGGTCCCAGAACGACCACAGGTACAGGGCTCCGTAGAGCAGCGGCAGCAGCAGGATCGCGACCAGGGCGGCGCGCGGGAGGCGCCCGCGCGAGAACCGCTTCAGCTCAAGCGCGGCCAGTTTCGGCGAGCGCATCGGCGGCCTCCCCTTCGGTGTCGGTGGCGGTGTCGGTTTTCGCGCCTGCGCCTGCGTCCGCGTCCGCGTTCGTGTCAATCCCGGTCCGCTCGGCCCCGTCCTCGGCCCCGTCCGTCCCGGCGACCGCCGCGGTGCTCACCCGTACGGCCCCCGCCGGGGCCTCGCTGCACACGGCGAGGACGGTCGTCTCCTCCGCGGCGACGTCCCGCAGCAGGTCCCAGGCGAGCACCCGGTCCGCGTCCGACAGCTTCTGGTCGGCGTCGTCGACGGCGAGCAGCCGCGGCCGGCCGATCAGCGCCAGCGCGACGGAGAGCCGCAGCACCTCCAGCCGGTCGAGGTCGCGGACGGGCGTACGGGGCCCCTTGGGGAGCGCGTCGAGGTCGAGTCCGGCCCGGGCGAGGGCCGGGGCGACGGGGTCGGGCCGGCGGCGACGCGCCACCAGGTCGCGTACGGACGTGCCGAAGCGGTGCTCCAGGTGCACCCGCTCGCGCAGGTGCTCGGCGACGGTCAGCGCGGGTTCGAGGTCGTTGACGCCCGGCACGGGTCCGAGGCCGCTGATCCGCCGGACGGCTGCCGACCGGCGGGGGAGTTCGAACTCGCCCACCCGCGCGCGGCCCTCGGTCGGCCGCATCCGGCCGGTCAGGGCGAGCAGCAGGCAGGTGCGCCCCGAGCCCGACGGGCCCTCCACGGCGACGAGCGCGCCGGGCGGCGCCCCGAAGCCGACGTCCCGGAAGGCCCAGCCGCGCGGACCTCTCAGCCCGAACCCCTCCGCCGTCACCGGCACCGCGCTCATGACGCCCACCACCCCGCCCCCCCCCGTGAGGGAACCTCTTTGAACTGACTGGTCAGTGCAAAAGTTAGCCCGAACCTTCGATCGAGGCAAAACCGCAGGTCAAGGCCTGTTGTCAGTGGCGTGCTCCAAGATGGGCACATACAGCCATCGCGCTGTCACGCGACGACAGGAGGTTCGTCATGGGCAACACGTCCGCAGCCGCCGCACGCCGGCGCCGCTCCGGTGGCCCTGCTCCCTCTCTGCCTGGTTCCGCCACCGACATCCACCCCGTGCTGCGCCGGTCCTCGGCCCCGCCCGCAGCCCTCGACCTGCTCGCGCAGGCCCGCTCCGGGCTCGACGAGGCCGCCACCCTCGAGACCCCCAACGAGAGCTACGCGATCGCCCACCTGGCCGCGCTGCGCACCGCGGCCGCGGTCCTCGCCGCCCGCGGCATGCCCGAGACCGGCCCCCGGCGCCGGCAGCGCATCCGCAGCGCCTGGGAGGTGCTGCCGGAGATCGCGCCCGAGCTCTCGGAGTGGAGCGCCCACTTCGCCTCCGGCGCCGCCCGCCGGGCCCGCGCCGAGGCCGGCATAGCCGGCGCGGCCTCCCGGCGGGACGCCGACGACCTCCGCCGGGACGTGGCCGTGTTCCTGCGCCTGGTCGAGCGGATGCTCGTCCTGCAGCCGGTGCTCCCCGCCCCGCGCGCCGAAGCGCCGGAGCGGGCCGGGGAGGAGGGCCGCCCGGAGCCCGCCTGAGCCGGCCGCGCGCCCGGACCGCCGGTGACGCGGGGCGCATTAGGGTTGGGGCAGCTCGCACCCACCCTGAGGAGTCAACTGCCGTGTCGGACCCGATGCGCCCCCGGGCCTCCCTTCGTACCGCTGTTGTCTGGGAGGTCCTGAAGGACGCCCTGGACCGTCGGGTCAAGGCCACCGGCCGCGACGTCCTCGACGTCCTGGACACCGGAGGCGGCACCGGGAACTTCGCGGTGCCCGTCGCCCGGCTCGGCCACCGGGTCACCGTCGTGGACCCCAGCCCCAACGCGCTCTTCGGCCTGGAGCGCCGGGTCGCCGAGGCCGGCGTCGCCGACCGGGTGCGCGGCGTGCAGGGGGACGCCCTCGGCCTCTTCGACGTGGTCGAGCGGGACGCCTACGACGCGGTGCTGTGCCACGGCGTCCTGGAGTACGTCGACGACCCCGCCCGCGCCGTCGGCAACGCGGTCGGCGCCCTGCGGCAAACCGGCACCGTCTCGGTGCTCGCGGCCGGGCTCGGCGGCGCCGTCCTCGCCCGCGCGCTCGCCGGGCACTTCACCGAGGCCCGGCACGCCCTCGACGACCCGTCCGGCCGCTGGGGCGACGGCGACCCGATGCCCCGCCGCTTCACCGCCGACCAGCTCACCCGGCTCGTCGGCGACGCCGGGCTCGACGTCGGCGCGGTGCACGGCGTGCGGGTCTTCGCCGACCTCGTGCCCGGCGTCCTCGTCGACACCGAACCCGGCGCCGTCGAGGCCCTGCTGCGGCTGGAGGAGGCCGCCGCGGAGCTGCCGGCCTTCCACTCCGTCGCCACCCAGCTGCACGTTCTCGGCGACAAGCGGGTCCCGGACCCGGCCTGATTCCCGCCCGGCACCGTTGATCAGCGGCGCAGCCCGGACGGCGGCGGCCGCGGGGTGCGGGATGCAGTAGGACACACGCACCCCGTACCGGGGCAACTCCCCGTATGATCGGGGTACACCGTCCGGCATGACCCAGGGCCAGTTGGGGAACTGAGATTCCAACGCCTCGGGTTCGCGGGGCGGCCCGGTTTGCTGATCTGGCGCAGAGGGGCGGGTTTCACGGGGGCGATTCCCTGCCTATCCTGAAGGGGACCCCCGGTCGCCCCCCGCGACCGACGACGAGGAGGACTCCGTGCCGCTCTCGGAGCACGAGCAGCGCATGCTCGAGCAGATGGAGCGAGCGCTGTACGCCGAAGATCCCAAGTTCGCGACAGCGCTCGAGGGAAGCGGCCTGCGTACGTACACCCGGCGACGGGTCTACCAGGCGGTCGCGGGCTTTCTGGTGGGTATCGCGCTCCTCATGGCCGGTCTGGTGACCCAGGTGATCTGGGTCAGCGTGGTGGGCTTCCTCGTCATGCTGGGGTGTGCCGTGCTCGCGGTCACCGGCTGGCGCAAGGCCCCCAAGCCGGGCGAACAGCAGGCGGTCACCGGATCGTCCGGAGGTGGCTCCGACACCCGGAACCGCACCGGCCGGCAGCGCCGCACGATGATGAACCGCATCGAGGAGCGGTGGCAGCGCCGCCGCGACGAGCAGCAGGGCGGCCACTGAGACAGCCGTAGGACGAAGGGGTGCGGGGCCCGGA
>NZ_JBHWZH010000053.1:0-31452 GCF_042728285.1 Streptomyces sp. NPDC060194
GACCACCGGTGCGGGCCGGGGGCGGCCGGACCCCGCGACGCCTCAGCGCGTCACCCGCCACTTCTGGTTCGCCGCCCCCGTGCACGTCCAGATCTGCAGCCTGGCCCCGTTCGCGGAGCTGTTCCCCGTGACGTCCAGGCACTTGTTCGCCCGCGGGTTCACGATGTCCAACGCGGCCGGTGTCGCCCACTGCTGGGCGGCCGTCCCGTTGCAGTCCCACAGCTGCACGGGTGTGCCGTCCGCCGTGCCTGCCGCGTTGACGTCCAGGCACTTGCCGAGCGCGCGGATCGTGCCGTCGGCGCCGACGGTCCACCGCTGCGCCGCGGTCCCGTTGCAGTCGTAGAGCTGCACCGGCGTCCCGTTGGCCGTGTTGCCGCCCGCGACGTCGACGCATTTGCCCGCGAGCCCCGTGATCGGCCCGCCGCCGCCCGGCTGCCCGGTGTCGGAGCTGACGCGCACGTAGTCGACGACGAGGGCCTGCGGGAACACCGTGCTGCCGTTGGGGTCACCCGGCCAGTACCCGCCGACCGCCAGGTTGAGGATCACGAAGAACGGCTTGTCGAACACCCACTGCCGGCCGCCCAGGTCCGCGGGCGTCCGCCGCTGGTAGACCGTCCCGTCGACCGACCAGGTGATCGCGTTCGGGCTCCAGTCCACGGCGAAGGTGTGGAAGTCGTCGGCGAAGGCCCGCCCGCCGGGCAGCGAGTAGCCCGCCCCGATGCCGCCGCTGCCGGAGTAGCCGGGACCGTGCAGCGTGCCGTGCACGGTCGACGGTTCGAAGCCGACGTTCTCCATGATGTCGATCTCACCCGAGGCCGGCCACCCGACCTGCCCGATGTCGCTGCCGAGCATCCAGAACGCCGGCCACATCCCCTGCCCGCGCGGGATCTTCATCCGCGCCTCCACCCGCCCGTAGGTGGTGGTGAACTTGCCCGAGGTGTTCAACCGCGCCGAGGTGTACTCGCACCGCCCGTACCAGCACTGGTAGTTGCCCGGGTTCTCCCGCCGCGCGGTGATGACCAGGTTGCCCTGCCCGTCGAGCGCGGCGTTGCGGTTCCCGGCGGTGTAGTACTGCCGCTCGTGGTTGTTGACGTTGTCGCCGGTCTCGATCTGCCACTTCGTGCCGTCGACGGCCGCGCCCGCCGGCCCGTTGAAGTCGTCGGAGAACGTCACGGCCGCCGCGGCGACGTCCGCGGGAGCCGGCGCGGGACCGGCCTGCGCGACGCCGGTGGACAACGACGCCAGCGCGAGCACCGCGGCGAGGGACGTCAGCAGACGTTTGGGAGAACGTGAAAAGCCCATGGTGGAGCTCCCTGGGTTGTGGTGGGGGACACGAACGCAGAGCAGGGAGTGCTTAGTTCACTGTGTGAGTTAAGGAGAGAGCGCTCTCTGTGTCAAGGCTCCGGTACAGACCAAGCGGGGCCCGACCCCTTCGGCTGCCGCCCCGCCCGACAGCCCGTACTCAGCCCGGAACTGAGTACGCCGGCCCTCCCCGCCGCGCACCCGTTCGGGCACCGTCGACCCCATGAGAATCCCGACCGCCGACCTCGGCGCCCTCACCCCCGCCACCCGCGACCGCTACGTCGACCTGCTCCGCGTCGCGTCCCTCGCCACCGTCGTCCTCGGCCACTGGCTGATGGCCGCCGTCACCCCCGACGGCATCGGCAACCTGCTCACCCACGTCCCCGCACTCCAACTCCTCACCTGGGCCCTGCAGGTGATGCCCGTGTTCTTCTTCGTCGGCGGCTTCTCCCACGCCCTGTCCTACCGCTCCCTGCTCCGCAGGAACCCCGGCGCCGACTCCGTCTACGCCGACTTCCTCCGCGCCCGCCTCCACCGCCTGCTGCGGCCCACCCTCGTCTTCGTCCTCGTCTGGGGACTCCTCGCGCTCGCGATCCAGCTCCTCGGCGCCGACGGCGGCCTCACCGGCGCCGCCCTGCGCCTGGTCACCCAGCCGCTGTGGTTCATCGGCATCTACCTCGCCATGGTCGCCTGCACCCCGCCCCTGCTGCGGCTCCACGACCGCTACGGCTGGGGCGCGTTCGCCGCCCTCGCCGGCGCGGCGCTCGCCGTCGACGTCCTGCGGTTCGCCGCCGGCGTCCCCTACGTCGAGTTCCTCAACTTCGCGTTCGTCTGGCTCGCCGTCCACCAGCTCGGCTTCCTGCGCGCCGACGGCCGCCTGGCGGGCCTGCGCACCGCCGCCGCCCTCGCGCTGACCGGCCTGGCCGCCGCCGCGGCCCTCGTGACCTGGGGCCCGTATCCCCTGTCCATGGTCGGCATGCCCGGCGAGCAGGTCTCCAACATGGCCCCGCCCACCCTCGCCCTGCTCTGCCACGGCCTGTGGCTCGTCGGCGCCGTCGAACTCCTGCGCGGACCCGGCAGCCGCCTCGTCGTCCGCGCCGGCGTCTGGCGGACCGTGGTCGTCGCCAACACCTGCGCCATGACCGCCTTCCTCTGGCACCTGACCGCGATGCTCGGCGTCTACGCCGCCGTCCTCGCCGCCGGCCTGCCGCTCCCCGCCCCGGCCACCGCTGCCTGGTGGGCCCAGGTCCCCCCGCGCATCGCGGCCGCGATCGCCCTGACCGCCCTGCTCGTCGCCGCGTTCCGCCGCTTCGAGCGCCCGCCGGCCGCGCCCTCCGCCCGCCTCGGGACCGGCGAGGGTGGCGCCCCGACCGCCGCGCTCGGCGTCGTCCTCGCCCTCCTCGGCGTCCTCGGGCTCTCCATGACCGGCCTCGGCGGCCTCCTCGACGGCCGCACCGCCCAGCTGATCGTCCTGCCCGTCACCGCCCCCGCCACCGTCGCGATGACCCTCACCGGCTGGCTCCTCGTCCGCCACGCCGGCCACCTCTCCCACCACCTCCGCCGGCCGGCCGCACCGCACCACGCCCCCTGACGGCGGCGACCTCACCCCCGCCCGACCGCCCGCCCCACTTCCCCGGCCGCGCCCTTGTCGAGCGCGACCCGCACCAACGCCGCAGCAAGAACGGGCAGTTGATCGCGGTCGACCAGCCCCGCCAGCACCTTCGGCTCCTGAGGCAACCCGATCGCCGCCGCCCCCTGCAACGCCTTCGCATCCAGCAGGGGAGCGACCTCACCCCACACCCCCTGCGCCTCCCGCAGGAAGATCTCCGCCCCCGTCGGCCCGATCCCCGGAACCTCCCGCAACAACGACCGCAAGGCCGCCCCGTCGCCGTCCGCCCGCGCCCGCAGCCTCCTGAGATCACCCCCGTACTCGTCGATCAACAGCTGTGCGCCGTCGCCCAGTTGAGTCGCCGTCCGCTCGTCGTAGCGCCGATAGCCGCCCTCGCCCAGCGCGTCCACCCGCTGCTGCCACGTCGCCTCCCGCATCGCCCGCGCGTCCCTGAGCCCCGCGTCCGCGAGCGCCCGCGCCGCCGCGACCGCGACGGACGCCCGGATCCGCGCACTCAGCAGCAGCGACAGCACCAGCAACCGGTACAGCGGCTGCGGCGTGTCCCGCATCCGGATCCCCGCCTCCCGCGCATACGTCCGCCCGTGCGCCTCGAGCAACACCCGCACGATCTCCCGCCGACCGGCCACCACGCTCTCCCGCCTCCGTCACCGAGCCCACCCGCCACCGCGAACCCGGCACCGAGCCTCGCTCCTCGTCCGACGAGGAGTCCCCGCCCCCGCCCCCGCCACACCCCCGGAACCCGCCCCCGTCCCCCGAACGGCCCTGCCAGACCGCGCCCATGCCCGACGAGACCGTCCTCCAGGACGGGCCCCACCGCCGCGTGGTCCGCATCGGCGACACGGTCCGCCGCCCCACCCACCCCTGGACCCCAGCCGTCCACCACCTCCTGCGCCACCTGGCGGCCGTCGGCTTCCCGTACGCACCCCGCGTCCTCGGCCTGGACGCCGAAGGCCGCGAGATCCTCACCTACCAGCAGGGCGCATCGGGCCCCGACGGCTGGGCCGAGGTGGTCGACGACGCCGGCCTGACCGCCTTCGCCCGCCTCCTGCGCGCCTACCACGACGCCGTCGAGGGCTTCCGCCTCCCCGACGGCCTGACCTGGTGCACCGGCGAGAGCGGCCCCACCGGCGACGACGTGGTCTGCCACCTTGACTTCGGCCCGTGGAACACCGTCTGGGACGGCCCGGCCCCCACCGGCATCCTCGACTGGGACTACGCCCGCCCCGCCCCGCGCATCCACTACATCGCCTACGCCCTGGAGTACACCGCCCCCTTCCGCGACGACGGCGAGTGCCTGCGCTGGCTCCGCCATCCCGCCCCGCCCGACCGCCGCCACCGCATCGAGCTCTTCGCCGACGCCTACGGCCTGACCTCGACCGACGGCCTCGCCGACGCCGTCGTCGCCGCCCAGGAGTCGGGCATCGCCCTGGTCCGCGACCTCGCCGCCCGCGGCCTCGAGCCCCAGTCCCGCTGGGTCGCCGGCGGCTACCTCGACGAGCTCGCGGGCCGGGTCGCCTGGAGCCGCGCCCACCGCCACCTCTTCACCTGACCGAACCCCCGTACGGCCCGACAGCCGGATGCCCGCCGCCCCTTGCGGCACGGCGGGCACCCCGAACCGGCCGGATCAGCCGAACACCGACGCACAGGTCGTCGGCGTCGCCCGCGCCGGGTCCAACGCGTTGGCCACCTCGTGGAAGGCGACCAGGTCGGTGGTCCCGATCGCCACGTGCTCCGAGATGTTCAGCGGGCACAGATCCTGCACCAGCACGTTCCGCACGTTCGGCCCGCTCAGGTACTGCGACCGGTACGGCGTCACCACCTGGTCGTACCGGGTGGCGATGACCGTGTAGCGCACGCCCGGGACGGTGTCGCCCCCGGCGGTGAGCTTCGTGACGAACGGCGACCCGGCCACCTGGTCGGCGAGCGCGGGCGTGCGGTCGTCGATGAACCGGTCCACGCCCGGGAAGTACGGCAGCAACCGCGTCAGACCGAGCAGCGTGGTGCCGTGGTTGCTCGGCGCCAGCCCGATCAGCGCGTTCACCTCCTGCGCACCGCCGAGGAACTTCAGGTAGTAGTTCGGCATCATCCCGCCCTGCGAGTGCCCGACGATGTCGACTCTCGCCGCGCCGGTCGCCCCCCGCACTCTGTCCACGAACGTGTCGAGCTGCTCCGCGGACCTGTCCACCGGCCCCAGCCCGTGGAAGAACGGGACGCCGGGCAGCTGCCCGTAGTCCAGCGAGAAGACGCAGTACCCCCGCTTGACCAGGTACGGCGCGAGGACCAGCCAGTTGTCGACCGAGTTGGCGAACGTCCCGTGCACCAGGACGACGGGGCGCGGATGTGCGGCGGACGGCTTGCAGGAGTAGTCGTTCCACCCGCTCGACGGCGCCGCGGCGGCCTGCGCGGTACCGGCGCTCGCGGGCGCGGAGGGGACGAGGAGGAGCATGACGGCCAGCAGCAGCGCGGCCGGGACGCCGCGCGCCCAGGAAGGACGCGCAGTTCGGAACCAGGGCAGCATCGAGCGGTCTCCTTGCGGCTCAAGGGACGGTGAGGACCGTGCGCCCTGTGGTCCGGACCACAAGTGTTTCGTGCTCATGCCAAGCTACGCGCGAGTAGTATCGCCGTGAAGTTACGCGTCAGTAAAATAATCCCGACCCCGCCCGCCAGGACCGCCACCACGACTACGATCCGCGCCCTCACCCGTCCGCCTCTGCTCCGAAGGGGACAAAGCCGTGCGCTCACGCCCCGAGATCGTCTGCATCTGCGGCTCCGCCCGCTTCCTGGACGAGATGCGCACGGCGAACCGCGACCTGACCTTCGCAGGCGCCATCGTCCTCGCACCCGGCGAAGCGGCCGGGCCCGTCACCGACGAGCAGAAGACCGCCCTGGACGCCCTCCACCTCCACAAGATCGACCTCGCCGACCGCGTCCTGATCGTCAACCCCGGCGGCTACATCGGCGAGTCGACCCGCAGGGAGATCGCCTACGCCCGCGCCACCGGCACACCCGTCTCCTTCACCGACCCCGCCTGACCCGCCGCCACCCGCCCCGACCCGGCCCACGCCTCGCGGCCCTCGCCGTCACCGCGCTCGTCGTCCGGGAAGGCGTGGGGCTCCCACGGCACATCCCGCCCGCCGTCGGCGTCGGCGGGCGGGTCGAGCCGACGCCCCCAGGCCGTCAGCCGGTGTGAAGCCCTCTTCCCGCCTGCCCTCCACGCCGACCGGCCCGGGACGTCCGCGGCACCGCACCTTCCAGGACTGTCGCGAACCCGCCGCCCCTCGCGGCCGAATCCCGTCGGGACCAGGGCAAACATCCTCAACACCGCGGTCAGCGTATCGAGTTAATTCCACCGGATTCGCTTGTCCTGCGGGACGAAGCGGCCAGTAGTGTCCGTCCTGGATCCGGACGGCTGCCCGTATCCGCACCCCCCCTCCTTCGCGCGTCCCGCCGCGAGCCGTCCCCGTCCGCGCACCACCGCCCCGAACGAAGGGAGCCCGCCCGTTGACCGTCGACCCGAGCGCGGCCGCCCGGCTGGAGCCGCCCCGGCAGACCAGCCTGGGCACCGCGGCCGCCCGCACCCTCGCCACCACCGCCAAGTCCGTCCCGCAGATGCAGGAGATCACCTCCCGCTGGCTGCTGCGCATGCTCCCCTGGGTGCAGACCGAGGGCGGCGTCTACCGGGTCAACCGCCGCCTGACCTACAACGTCGGCGGCGGACGGGTGGAGTTCGTCCAGGACGGGGCAGCCGTGCGGGTGTTCCCCCGGACCCTGGCCGAACTGGCCCTCCTGCGCGGCTTCGACGACATCGAGGTACTGACCGCCCTCGCCGACCGGTGCGTCGCCCACCCCTTCCGCGCCGGCGAGACCCTGGTCGAGGGCGGCACACCGGCCGACCGGCTCCACCTGATCGCACACGGCCGCCTCGGCCAGACCGCCGTCGGCCGCTACGGCGACGCACTCACCCTGGACGTGCTCGCCGACGGCGACCGCTTCGGAGAGCACGCCCTGCTCGACGCGGACGCCCGGTGGGAGCAGACCGTCACCGCCGAGACCCCCGGCGTACTCCTCACCCTCTCGCGGGCCGACTTCACCGCCGTGCTGTCCAGGGCGCCGCACCTGAGGGACCACGTCGCCCAGGCCGCCGCGCGGTCCCGCCGACGGCAGAACCACCGCGGCGAGGCGGAGATCGCCCTGTCCGCGGGACACGTCGGCGAGCCGCGACTGCCCGGCACCTTCGTCGACTACGACCTCACCCCCCGCGCCTACGAACTCTCCGCCGCCCAGACAATCCTGCGGGTCCACACACGGGTCTCCGACCTCTACAACGGGCCGATGGACCAGGCCCGGGAGCAACTGCGGCTGACGATCGAGGCCCTGCGCGAGCGCCAGGAGCACGAGCTCATCAACAACCGGGAGTTCGGCCTGCTCCACAACGCCGACTTCAGGCACCGGGTGCAACCGCACTCCGGCCCGCCCACCCCCGACGACCTGGACACGCTGCTCAGCCGCCGCCGAGGCTGCCGGTTCTACCTCGCGCATCCCCGGACGATCGCGGCGATCGGGCGCGGCCTGAACGCCTACGGCATCCGTCCGGAGCACGTCGAGCTGGACGGCCGGCCCGTCCTGGCCTGGCGCGGGGTCCCGATCCTCCCCAGCGACAAGATCCCCGTGACCCGCGAGAACACCAGCTCGATCCTCGTCATGCGGACCGGCGAGGACAACCAGGGCGTGATCGGCCTGCACCACACCGGCCTGCCGGACGAGTACGAGCCGGGCGTCTCCGTCCGGTTCACGGGCATCGACGACCGGGCCGTCGCGTCCTACCTCGTCAGCACCTTCTACTCGGCCGCCATCCTCGTCCCGGACGCGGTCGGCGTCATGGAGAACGTGCAGATCGCCCGCCGGCCCGGATAGCACCGCCGGCCCGGACAGCACCGGAACCGCACCGCAGCCGCGACGCCCCCGGCGCCACGGCTCGGCCGCGCACGCCCGGACACCGCCGCAAAGCCCCCGCCCACCTTCGAGGAGACGCGCATGCCCGCGCCCGAGCCGCCCTCCGCGCAGCCGAGCCCGCCGGAGGCCGCACCCCGCCCGACCGCCCACGCGCTCGCCGACGCCGTCGTCCGCGCCCGCGACGTCAGGGCCGCCCTCGGCGGCCCGCCCCGAGCCCCCTCCCCACCGCCGGCGACGGCCACCGCCCCCGGCACGCCCCATGCCCCGCGGCCCGCGCCCGACGCCTGGACGCGAACCGTCCTGGGCGGGCCCACCGGCCTGGGCACCGCGAGCCTGCGCCCGTTCCCGCGCGAAGCACCGCCGGCGCCGGCCGAACCGGAGGGCAGGGCCGTCCCCGGCCTCTACCACCACCCGATCCCCGAGCCCGACCCCGTGCGGGTCGCCGAGGTCAGCCGGCGGATCAAGGCCTGGGCGCTCGACGAGGTCGCCCTCTACCCCGAGGACTGGGAGGAGGAGTTCGACGGCTTCTCCGTCGGCCGCTACATGGTCGGGTGCCACCCGGACGCGCCCAGCGTCGACCACCTGATGCTCGCCACCCGCCTCATGGTCGCCGAGAACGCGGTGGACGACTGCTACTGCGAGGACCACGGCGGATCGCCCGTCGGCCTCGGCGAGCGGCTCCTGCTGGCGCACACCGCACTGGACGACCTGCACACCACCGCGGAGTACCGGCCGCAGTGGGCGGCGTCACTCCGCGCGGACGCGCCGCGGCGCGCCTACCGCTCCGCCATGGAGTACTTCGTCCGCGCGGCCGGCCCCTCCCCGGCGGACCGGCTGCGGCACGACATGGCGCGGCTGCACCTCGGATACCTCGCGGAGGCCGCCTGGGCCCAGCAGGACCACGTCCCCGAGGTGTGGGAGTACCTGGCGATGCGCCAGTTCAACAACTTCCGCCCCTGCCCGACCATCACCGACACCGTCGGCGGCTACGAGCTGCCCGCCGACCTGCACGCCCGACCGGCCATGCAGCGGGTCATCGCCCTGGCGGGCAACGCGACCACCGTCGTGAACGACCTGTACTCCTACACCAAGGAACTCGACGCGCCCGGCCGGCATCTGAACCTGCCCGTCGTCATCGCCGAACGCGAAGGCCTGGGCGAACGGGACGCCTACCTGAAGGCCGTCGAGATCCACAACGAGCTCATGCACGACTTCGAGCGCGCGGCCGCGGAACTGGCCGCCGAGTGCCCCGTCCCGAGCGTGCTGCGCTTCCTGCGCGGAGTGGCGGCATGGGTCGACGGCAACCACCACTGGCACCGGACCAACACCTACCGCTACAGCCTGCCCGACTTCTGGTGACGGGCAAGAGAATGGAGACCTCCGTGACCCACGCCGTGCACACCGCCCCCTCCGCATCCGCCTCCTCCTCCGCATCCGCCTCCCCCGTCGCGCCCCGCGTCCCCGGTCCGGCGACGCCCTACCAGGGAGACATCGCCCGCTACTGGGACGGCGAGGCGCGGCCCGTCAACCTGCGCCTCGGCGACGTCGACGGCCTCTACCACCACCACTACGGCATCGGGGCGGTCGACCCCGCCGCTCTGGGCGGCCCCGGCGACGCCGAGCGCGAGACGAAGCTGGTCGCCGAGCTCCACCGGCTGGAGTCGGCGCAGGCCGCGCTCCTCCTGTACCACCTCGGCGACGTCGGCCCGCAGGACACCCTGCTGGACGCCGGCTGCGGCCGCGGCGGCTCGATGGTGATGGCCCACCAGCGCTTCGGCTGCACGGTCGAGGGCGTCACCCTGTCGGCGAAGCAGGCCGACTTCGCCAACGCCCGGGCCCGCGAGCTGGGCGTCCAGGACCAGGTCCGCGCACGGGTCTGCAACATGCTCGCGACGCCGTTCGCGACCGGGTCGGTTGCGGCCTCGTGGAACAACGAGTCGAGCATGTACGTCGACCTGCACGACCTGTTCGCCGAACACTCCCGGGTCCTCAGGACCGGTGGCCGCTACGTGACCGTCACCGGCTGCTGGAACCCGCGGTACGGCCAGCCGTCGAAATGGGTGTCGCAGATCAACGCCCACTTCGAGTGCAACATCCACTCCCGCAGGGAGTACCTGCGCGCCATGGCCGACAACCGCCTCGTGCCGCAGGCCGTCATCGACCTGACCCCGGACACCCTGCCCTACTGGGAACTGCGCGCCACCTCGTCGCTGGTGACCGGCATCGAGGACGCGTTCATCAACTCCTACAAGGACGGCTCGTTCCAGTACGTCCTCATCGCCGCCGACCGCGTCTGATCCGCGACCGGCCTCGGCACCCCCGCCGGGCGGCGGGCTCCGGACCGGCCGGAGCCCGCCGCCCGCGGGACGGAGCGCTCAGGCCGCGACGACCTGCTCCTCGGCGGCGAACTTCTCGACGAACTCCCGCGCCTTGCGGTCGAGTTCGGCGTACTGCGCCTCCCGCTCGGCGCCCGCCACCGCCTCGCCGACCAGGAGGTTGCCCTCGGCGTCGGCGCGCTGAGGACGCTCCTCCGCATCGGTGAGCAGGCCGACGGCGGACCGGGAGAAGCCGCAGTACAGGGCGATGCCCTCGCTCAGCTGGGCTTCCAGGACGGCGTGCATCCCCTCCACGAAGGGGTCGTCCGAAGTGGCCCCGGCCAGGCCCAGCCACAGCATCCGCTTGCCGGCGAGGCGGGGCCGGCTGCGTCCGTAGGCGAACCCGTAGTTCCACACCCGGTCGATCCACCCCTTGAGTATGGCCGGCACGCTCTGCCAGTACACGGGGAAGACGGCGACCACGGCATCGGCGTCGAGGATGCGCCGCATGTGGGCCCGCACCTCGTCCGAGTACGCCTTGTCCCGGTCGCTCCAGTCCGGCTGGTCCGCCGTGCCCATCCGCGGATCGAACCCCTCGGCGTGCAGGTCGAGCAGGTCGACCCGGTACCCGGCGGCCTCCAGCCGGGCGGCCGCGGTGCGGCCCGTGTGCGCGGTCAGGGAGTCGGTGCGGTGGTGGGCGATGACGACGAGGGCTGTCCTGGACCGGTTGTCGTTCTGCGTCACGGTGTCTCCCGGCTGGTCTCGGTGGATGCGATGACTCCAGTACAGGCGGCGAGGCGTGGATGATCCATGGGAGAAACGCTCCTTTGCATAGGAGATCGTCTACGATGCCCGGGTGGATCCTTTGAGTGCGCTCCTGAGCGGCATCCGCGCCGAGGGCTCGGCCGTCACCCACGCCGTCCTGACGGCGCCCTGGACCATCCGCTTCGCCGACGACACCCCGCTCACGATGATCACCGTGCTGCGCGGCGGCGGCACCCTCCTGCTGCCCGACGGCACCGAACGCGCGATCGGCGTCGGGGACACGGCCGTCGTGACCGGCCGCGCACCGTTCCACCTCGCGGACCGCCCGATGACCGGCGGCAGCCCCCGAACCGCGTGGGAGATCACCTGCTTCACCCGGGACGGATGCGCCGACGCCGAACTCGGAGGCATCCACTGGGACGCCGACGCGGAGGGGGCCACCGCGCTGATCGTGGGCGCCTACCGCACCACGGGCCACCGGCACGAACGGCTCCTGCGGGCCCTGCCGCCCGTTCTCGTCATCAGTGAGGACGCCGAGGTCTGCGCCTGGCTGGAGACGGCCGCCGTCGACGCCGCCCGCCTCTCGGCCGGTTCGCAGGCGCTGATGGACCGTCTCCTCGACTGGGCCCTGGTGTGCACGCTGCGCAGCTGGTTCGACCGAGCCGGCCCCGAGGCCCCCAACTGGTACCGGGGGCTCGCCGATCCCCTGCTCGCCCCCGCCCTGCAGGCCCTGCACGAGCGGCCCGCCGAGCCCTGGACGGTCGCCGCGCTGGCCGCCCGGGCCGGCGTCTCCCGGGCGCTGTTCGCCAAGCGCTTCACCCAGCTGATGGGCACCCCGCCCCTCGCCTACCTCACCGCCTGCCGCATGGACGAGGCCGAAGCGCTCCTGACCGACACCGACCTCAGCATCGCCCGGATCGGGAGGTCGGTCGGCTACGCCGACGCCTTCGGCTTCAGCGCGGCGTTCAAACGCCACCGGGGCCTGAGCCCCAGCATGTTCCGCGCCGCCGCGGCCTGACCGCGGGGGGCGCGCCGCGGGTCACGCCTGGGCCAGCAGGGGGTCGAACGCGGTGGAGCGCCGGTGCCCGGTCATGAAGGACAGGAAGTCCTTGACGAACGCGCTGCGCCCGTACCGGCCGCCGTCGCAGGCGACGTCGCGGTGGAAGCCGGTGCGGAACAGGGCCCGGTACTCGGTCTCGTCGATGCTGCCGTCACCGTCCCCGTCGACGACGTCGAAGAGGACCTCGGCGACGCGGATCAGGGCCGATCCGGCGAGCGAGGGCGCGCGCGCCGCGTACTCCTCCGCGCTCACCCGTCCGTCGCCGTCGGTGTCGAGCGCGCCGACCAGCTCGCGCCACCAGGCGGCGAACGCGTCGTAGAGCCGGGTCTCCTCCGGCTCGTCCAGGTCGAGGCGGGTGGCGAGTTCGCGGGCCATGGCCGCGAGGTCGGGCCAGGTGAGGAAACCCTCGCCGGTCTGGTCGAGCACCTCGCGGAAGAACGCGTCCGCCGTCCGCGGCGCGTCGCCGGGTACGCCGGCCGGATCCGGGCCCAGCGGGGTGACCAGCCGCACGAAGGCGGCGGCGCGGTCGATCAGCGACCCGGGGGCGGAGGGCCCCTCGGGGCCGGAGGCGCCGCCCGGGGTGCGGTACAGGAGGTCGGTGACGCACTCGGCGCGGATCCAGCCCTCGGGCAGGAAGCGGGCGAGTCCGGCGGTGACGTAGGCGCCCTGCATGAGGGTCCGCGCCCCGGGCACGTCGGGCAGCCCCGCGCGGCGGCGGAACGGCTCGGGCAGGGAGGCGACGGTCACGGCGCCGACCAGCGGGCCCCCGACCGCGCGCCCCGCCGCCCACAGCACGGGGAGCCCCGACAGCAGCGGTGGCGCCGGCAGGTGGTCGAAGAGGTGGAACAGGATGATCCGCATGGCCTCGGTGTTCTCCAGCTCGTGCGCCACGACCCGGTCGTAGTACGGCCAGAACGCGTCGAGCGTGGGCGGGAGGCTGTCGTTGCCGGGATCGAGGAGGGCGAGGAAGCCCTGGAACTCGTCGTAGAGCTCCTCCATGACGTGCTGCTCCAGCGGTTGCCCACCGAGCCGGCACATCGTGACGGTGCTCTCGAAGAGCGTCGCCACCACCCACGCGCGGACCGCCGGGTCCAGGGCGTCGTAGGGGCGGCCCCGGTCGTCGGCGCCGGAGATGCGCTGGTGCAGCCGGTTGAGGCGGGCGGCCTCGCGGGCGCGGACCTGCCCGTCCGCGCCGAACATGCGCTGCAGGCTCACCAGGGTGTTGCGCAGCCGGCGCCAGGGATGGGCCGTGAACGTGGAGTTGTCCAGCAGCGCGGCCCCCACCTGGGGGTGAGCGGCCTCCAGGACGGTGGCGCGGATGACGGCCAGGGCCCAGCGCGGGTCGTCGAAGAAGTGGTGGAACCGCGAGCCCCCGCCGTCGAGCGGCGGGCGGGCCCCGGGGATGCCGGCGCCGGCGGGATCGCCGCCCGCGGTGACGCGGACGCTGTCGTCGGGACCGGTGTGCTCCGGGGTGGGGGTCATGGTGCCGGGTCTCCGTTCGGGCGGGGCGTCGGCAGGGGCACGCCGCCGAAGCGGCGGTCGCGTTGCCGGTACTGGTGCAGGCAGTGGGTGAAGTGCGGGGCGCGGAAGTCTGGCCAGAGCACCGGCGGGAAGAGCCACTCCGCGTAGGCGACCTGCCAGAGCATGAAGTTGGAGATGCGCTGCTCGCCGGAGGTGCGGATGACGAGGTCCACGTCGGGGGTGTCGGGCAGCGGCAGGTGCGCCGCGAAGCTCTCCTCTGTGACGGCCTCGGCGGCCACGCCCGCCCGGATCAGCGAGCGCGCCGCCGCGACGATGTCACCCCGGCCCCCGTGGTCGAAGGCGACGGTGAGGGTCATGCCCCGGTTGTGCTCGGTGAGCGTGGCGAGGTCGGCGAAGTCACGGGCGAGGGCGGGCGGCAGCCGCGGATCGCTCACCCCGAGGAAGCGGCAGCGGATCCCGCGTGCGTGCAGCAGGGGTGCGTGCTTGCGGACCATGCGGCGCACCAGGTGCATGAGGTAGTCGATCTCGGCCCCGGGACGGGTCCAGTTCTCCGTGGAGAAGGCGTACAGGCTCAGCCACTCCACGCCGGCCGTGCGGGCGGCCTCGATGACGTCGATGACGGTGGTCTCGGCGGCACGGTGCCCCGAGGTGCGGGGGAGGGCACGCTGCTCGGCCCACCGGCCGTTGCCGTCCATCACGCAGGCCACGTGCCGGGGGACACCCCTGCGCGTCCCGGTCCGCACCTGTGCGGCGGTCCTGCCGATGGTGCCCGCACCGTCCACTGCGCCCCCTTGCTCACGGTCCTCGCCAGCAGCGTGGCAGGGCGGACACGCGGGGGCGTGTGGATCACCCGTCCCTTCACCCGGGGAACGGCCGTACGGGTTCCGGCCGCGACTACTGCGGCGGGCGGACCGCTGGCCGCGCCGGTTACGGAGGCCGCCACCGGAAGGTTGTTTCCGTTCGCCGCAGGCGGTTACCCCGTGGGGCATGGCAAGGACATCGGAACCAGACGAGCACCGAAGCGCACACCACCGCCACACCCCTGGGCGCTCCCCGGACCGCACCGGGGGCGGGCACGACGACGCCCACCGCAGGTCCGAAGGCATCGGACCGGATCCGGAGGTCGAGCGCAACGCCCCCGACGAGCCGACCGCGATGTCGAAGCGGTCCTGGTGGGCGGTGCTGAAGCGGACGGTCCAGGAGTTCAAGGACGACGAGCTCGCCGACCGGGCCGCGGCCCTGACCTACTACGGAGTCCTCTCCCTGTTCCCGGCCCTGCTGGTGCTGGTCTCCCTGCTGGGGATCGCGGGCAAGGACGCCACCCAGCAGGTCATGGACAACCTCCAGAAGCTCGCCCCCGGCCCGGCCCGGGAGATCATCTCCGACGCCGTACAGCAGCTCCAGGGCAACGGCGGCACCGGATCGCTCATGGCCGTCGTGGGTCTGGTGCTGGCGGTGTGGTCGGCGTCCGGTTACATCGCGGCGTTCATCCGCACCTCCAACGCCGTCTACGACATGCCCGAGGGCCGCCCCGTCTGGAAGGTGCTGCCGCTGCGCCTGGTGCTGACGGTGGTCCTGATGGTGCTGGCGGTCGTCAGCGCGCTGATCGTGGTCTTCACCGGCCCCCTCGCCCAGCGGGCCGGCAGCGCGCTGGGCCTCGGGGACACCGTCATGACGGTCTGGTCGATCGCGAAGTGGCCGGTCCTGGTCCTGCTCGTGACCGTCATGATCGCGATCCTGTACTGGGCCGCCCCCAACGCCAGGGGCCGCGGCTTCAGGTGGGTGACCCCCGGCAGCTTCGTCGCCCTGCTGCTGTGGATGGCCGCCTCCGCCGGCTTCGCGCTGTACGTGGCGAACTTCGCCTCCTACAACAAGACCTACGGCACCCTGGCCGGCGTCATCGTGTTCCTGGTGTGGCTGTGGATCACCAACCTCGCGGTCCTGCTCGGGCTGGAGTTCGACGCGGAGATGGCCCGCCAGCGCGCCGTCGAAGGCGGCCACCCCGAGACCGAGGAGCCCTACGTCGAACCCCGGGACACCGCCAAGTGGACCGAGGAGGACCACCACCGCCTCGACTGACCCCCGCCGCCTGCGCACCACAGCCGGGCCGGAGGCCCGATGCGGGCCAGGCGCTTCCCGCCCGCGCACCCTCCCGGCTCCGCGGAGGCCCGAGCACGCCGACGTCACGACGTGCCGACCTCCCGGAGCACCGTCCGCGGCCCCTGGCGCCCCGCCTGCGGTGCCGAGCAAGACGAGGAGGGAGCCGTATGTGAGGGCACGGAGACGGAGCCCGGCCGCCTCATCGTGGCAGCACATCACGGCGGCCGGCAGGACACGGAGAAGGCGGTACCGCTTCAGGACGCCTTCCCCTGGAGCTCGCAGCCTCCGGCCGCTTCGGCCATGCCGGGTCGGACAGTGACACTTCCCGATTCCCCCGCGCTTACCTGTACGTGGGCCGGACCATCGGGTCCGGACAATCAAGGAAGGAGCGCATGTGCGCTTCACGGACACTGCCTTGGCCATCGGGCTCGTCGTCGCCACCAGCCTGCCGCTCGCCCCGGCCGCCACCGCCGGCATGCCGGTTGACATCGGCCGGATCACTGCCACGGACTACGCCGCGGGGGTCCCTGCCACCGTCACCCTGGACCCGGCCACTGGATCCGTCACGGCCACCTTCGCCCGAGCCGCAGAGGACGGCGTCCTGTCCCCGAAGGGCACTCACGTCGCCTCCGTCCAGCGGCGCGACACCTGTATCCCGCAGGACGAGGGCTGCATGTACGCACGGGATCTCGTGGTCACCACCATCGACGGCGGCGACCGCCGCGTCCTGGTCCAAGGGGTGCAGCCCGAGGACTCCACTGCGCCGTACGTCGGCCACCCCGATTGGGCCCCCAACGGCAAACACATCGCCTACGACAGCCCGCGCGGCCTGGAGTGGACCGGTACCGACGGCACCGGCGCGGAAGTCCTCACCGCCGGCAGCCGCGGCACGTTCTCCCCCGACAGCCGGAACATCGCCTTCCTGAGGACCACCTCCTACGAGACCCCTGGCGGCACTGAACACGGCACGGACCTCCACATCCTGAATCTCGCCACCCGACAGGTGCGGGCCATCACATCCGACCACCAGGTCTGGTCGGCGGCCGCCGACTGGTCTCCCGACGGGCGCCGCCTCGTCCACTCCACCGGACGCGCCCTACGCGTCTCGGACGTGGCCAGCGGCACCATCACAGAACTGCCGACGGCGCTCGCCCTGGACAACCTCCGCGACCCCGTGTTTTCCCCGGACGGCCATCAGATCGCCTTCACCGCCCTCGACGAAACCACCGGCGCAAGCGGCATCTACGTCACCGACACCGACGGCAACAACCTCCGCAAGCTCATTGACAGCCCCGTGACCGTCACCGACTGGGTGACCGGCTAGGTGTATTGACGTGCAGCGTTGTTGACGCGGCTGATGGTCGGCTGTCCAGCCCATCAGCCGGACCATCGCCGTCGGGGTAGACGGTGGGGTCTGCCGCACGAGGAGCGGGCTCGGATGGAGGTGGCGGCCTCCCGTGCCCGAGAGGCGCACCGCGCACAGGTCCCGCTCACCTGCCGCCGGGGAATGACGCCGCTCCGTCGGCGGACGCGGGGTGGGGGCTGCGCTTCTCTCGGCGGCGTGCGGTGGGTGGAGGGCGGTGCGGAGCGGTGCAGCTCCGGCTAGTACGGCCGCGAGTCCTCACCCTGCCTCAGCAGCCAGTAGCCGACGCCGAAGGGCGCAACGAACAGGGCCAAGGTCAGCCATTGGTTCGGAACGAACAGACAGAGAGCGAAAGCTGTGGCTCCCCCGGCGAGCACCAGGGGCATGGCCCACTTCGACACCGCCCTCCCGGGCTTGGCTCCCGGCTTCTTGCCCGGTCCCGAGACCGATCGGTTCTTGCCGTGGATCATCACGACCAGAACGCAGACAGCGCACACGACATAGAGGGGAGGGCCCCAGCCGTCGGGGATCCACGCACCCCTTCCTTCAGCCGCCAACATGCGCACTCTGCATCCATTTGCGGGAACGAATCACGCATCCATGATGGAAGGTGTGCACCGACCGTGATCCGAGCGAGCCGCTCCCAGCTGCGGTGTCCTGCCGCGGTAGGGGTCCCGGTCCTGCCCCCGACGCTCGACCCGCAGCCCTGTCGTCCGAGGGCAGAACATCCACCTGCGCGATCGGGAGCCCCGCCCCCTGTCCTGTGCCATCGATCTCTGACCGACTGCCACCTCAGTTGCACCACTCTGCCAACGGACGGGGCTGCGGAGGCGGACCGGGCTTGAGCAACTGCCCCCTGGCCAGGTGAGTATGACTACTCACGCCCCGGGCTCGACATGATCGGAGACTGGGCGTATGACCCGAACCCAGCGCTCCACCAGCACGTTCGTCCGCTCCTCGCGCCGACCGCGACTCACCCTCGCCCTGACGGTCCCTGCGGTGCTGGTACTCGGTGCCTGCGGCACAGCGAAGACCCCCGGCGGCGATGAGTCGGCCTCGGCCGCGATGGCCACCGCAGCCGCGCCGGCGAAGCCCGCGGGAAGCCTGTCCTCTCCGGCTCTCGCCGAGATCCAGAAGTACATCGCACAGACCTGCCCGGCCCCTGGAACCCCCCAGGAGGGGCCACCGAACCCGCAGCCGGCTCCTCCCGGTGAGGAGGCTCCGGCCGACATGATCGAGCCGGTGATGCCCACAGCGGGTCCGGAGGTGGAGCTGAGCGCGCGCGACTGGTGCGCGAGCAACCATCACGAGCAGCGCATCCACGTGGCCGTCCAAGAGCTGACGGACCCCACCCCGGCCAAGGTCAGGGCGGCCCTGAACGGCCTCGGCTACCCCGACGAGCGCATCCACGACCTCAAGCAGTCCGGTGCGACCACGCAGTTCCTCCTCGACCTGCGCGAGAACGGCGGACGACTCTGCCTGGAGGGTTCGGTGGGAGGTGAAGAGCCCGTCGTGGACAAGTGCGTGGCCCCCGCGACCGGCCCGTTCACGGCCGGAAGGACACAGCACTGACCGGCCCCCTACCCACCCGAGGTTGATGATCTGTTCGTCGACCGGTCGTCCGTGCTGCCTACACGATCCTTCCGGTGCTGTACCGAACCGTGTCCCGGATCGGTGGAGATCGCGTTTCCCGGCCGGCCGGACGACTGCACCGAGCCGCCGCGCGAGCAGCACTACGGCGACGCCACCTACAGGACCAAGGCGAAGCTGTTCGCGACCCGGCCCGAGGACGAAGTCGACCGGCAGGCCCGCTGGCACCCCGCCCTCGGAGCTCGGCGCCACCAGACTCTCTCCCTGATCACCGGGAGCGGTCACCCCCGGCGCGATATCAGCTGTGGGGGGGGGGTCGGGTCACGGGCTGCGGGGCCGGCTCAACTGCCCCACTGGCACTTCTCGGAGGCCTGGACGACGATTAGCGGACCGTCCAGGACTTCAGCTCCTTCGCCGGCCCCCACCCGGCAGTTGACCGAGGTACCCCCGGCGAAGCGCGCCGAACACCCGCCCGGTAATCAGGAGCCCGCCTCGGCCTGCTGCCACCATCGCCCGCGACCTACTCCGTAACTCCCGGCGCTGAGTCGCCCGTTCGGGATCGACTGCCGAAACATCTGTCCACGGGCCGAGTTGTGCGGCACAGTAGGTCCATGAACGGCGCGCGTCATGCCAGGGAACACCTGCTGAGCTGGCCTGATCTCACAGGTGGACAGGCCAGTTGCGGGAGTGCGTCCAGCCTGCGCAGCGGAGACCTCGAGATCGTGCACTTCCACGGCGAGGAACAGGCGGACGTCCACCTCCCCCCACATTTGATCGCGAAACTGCGGCCGGCGCTCGCCCGTTCCAGCGCGGTGCGCCTGCACCCCCACTCCGGATGGGTCACCGTCCGTCTCGAGGTCGGCAGCGACATCGAGCTACTCGCCACCCTCGTCAGTGCGGCCCTCCGCACGCACCCGCCCACCGCACAACTTGCCCGCCCCGGCGCTCTCCCCGACCGCTGCAGCCGACAGTGGCTGCGTGCCGTGGTTGCCCCCTGCGCCACAGGCTCGTGACGCCCGCTGCTCCCCGTCGTTCGTCACTGGAACGGCGCCACGGTCACGGCTTTGCCCGCGTCGAGCTGTACTCGCATGACGAGTGGCATCACAGCCCTCGCTGGTGAGTCGGTGCCGGGCGACGATCGCGCGCACGGGTGATGGCTCGAACCGAGCAGCAGGGCCCGGCAGTTGATGGTCCGATCTCCCGTTGTCGGAACGGGCCGTCACCCCGACTCAACGTGGCGATCACCTTGATCCGCTTGATTGGTGCAGCGCGCGTCGGCCCCTCGGCGGTGCGCGCTCAGACACGGGCCTGACCGAGTCTTCATCAAGAGCGGGAGAACGCGTGACCGACATCTGGATCCTGCGGAACGAGAAGTCAAGATCCATGCTCGTGCGAGCGGAAGCCATCGTCAGGCTCCACGCGGACGAGCAGGAGGTCTGTGCCTCACAAGCCGGCAGTGACGGCCTTGTCGTCCTGGTCAACACGAAGGATCGGCCCGAACGTTCGGTGCTGCCCCGCCATTTCCACCTCGATCGGGTCTGCCGCACGAACGGGTGACATCTGATCTGCGTGCCCTGTGGGGCAGGTGGGAAGGATGTCGCTGTGCCGAAGCCTTATCCGGAGGAGTTCCGCCAGGACGTCGTGCGGGTCGCGAGGAACCGCGGTCCGGGCGTGACCGCGGAGCAGGTGGCTGCCGATTTTGGCGTGCACGCGATGACGCTGTGGAAGTGGATGCGCCGCGCGGACATCGACGAGGGCACGAAGCCCGGGACCAGTAGCCAGGACAACGCGGAACTGCGTGAAGCCCGTCGGCGGATCAAGCTGCTGGAGCAGGAGAACGAGGTCCTGCGCCGGGCGGCGGCCTATCTGTCGCAGGCGAACCTGCCGGGAATAGGATCTACCCGCTCGTGAGGGAGCTGGCCGTGGATGGGTGCCCGTCGCGGTGATGTGCCGGGTGCTGAAGCTCGCCAGACAGCCCTACTACCGGTGGCTCGAGGAGCCGGTGACCGGCGCCGAGTTCGAGGAGGCGTATCGCGCGAACGCGTTGTTCGCCGCCCATCGTGACGACCCCGAGTTCGGCTACCGCTTCCTGGCCGACGAGGCCCGCAGCACCGGCGCGGTGATGGCGGACCGGACCGCGTGGCGGATCTGCCGGGACAACCGCTGGTGGAGCGTGTTCGGCAAGAAACGCGGCAGGACCAAGAAGGCCGGCCCACCGGTCCACGACGACCTGGTCCGCCGAGACTTCACCGCGTCCGGCCCGTGTGGCTCACCGACATCACCGAACACCGCACCGCAGAGGGAAGGTTGTATCTCTGCGCGATCAAGGATGTCTTCAGCAACAGGATCGTGGGCTACTCCATCGACGCCCAGATGAAGTCCGGTCTGGCCGTCGCCGCCTTGAACAGCGCTGTCGCCCGACGAGGACGCGTCGCCGACTGCGTTCTGCACAGCGATCGCGGGTCGCAATTCCGGTCCCGAAAATTCGTCCGGGCGCTCGGACGGCCTCAAATGGCCGGCTCAATAGGGAGAGTCGGGGCCGCAGGCGACAACGCGGCCATGGAGTCCTTCTTCAGCCTGCTGCAGAAGAACGTCCTCGACCGTCGCGCCTGGGCCACCCGCGAGGAACTGAGGATCGCGATCGTGACCTGGATCGAACGGACCTACCACCGACGCCGCCGACAAACAGGACTCGGCCGACTCACCCCCGTCGAATACGAAACCGTCATGACTACAACGGCCCTTCAGGCCGCGTGACTGAACCTGTCACCTGAAGGTGCGGCAGACCCGTCAGTAGCGTCTGAGGTTTGACGTGGTCGACGGCGCGTGCGGTCGGGTATCGGGCCGATGGTTTGGCCATGGTCGGGTATGTTGCGTTCCTGGCCGGTGTGGGGCGCGGGCCGGTGGTGCTGGTCGGACCGGAGGGGATGGGGCTCAGCGGCGTCGAGCGGCGGTGGGCCGGTGCTCTGGCCGGACTGGGTTGTGTCGTGCTGGCCTTCGACCTCCACCGGGGGGCGCTGTCTGGGCGATCCTGAGGAGATGCTGGCCCGCTGCCTGCCGCTGCTGGTCGATCCCGACCGGATGCGGGGCATCGGCCATGCGGCGCTTGACGTGCTGCGTACCGAACCGCGGTCTGATCCCGACCGGATCGTCGCCGTCGGTTACGGCACCGGAGGCGCGGTCGCGCTGGAACTCGGGCGTGACGGTGTTGATCTGCGGGCGATCGGAACGGTCAACGCGATGCTCACGGGCCGGCCGGGTGAGGCGGCGCGTATCGGTTGCCCGGTGTGGGCCGGGGTCGGTTCGGAAGACTCGATCATGTCGTCCGGGCAGCGGGACGCGTTTGCCGCCGAGATGCAGGCTGCGGGCGTCGACTGGTGCCTCACCGTCTACGGCGGTGCCCTGCATGGCTTCCGTCATCCGCCGGTCGACCACTCCACCGTCTCCGGCGTCGGGCGCCACGCCCTGCATGCACGGCGAGCCTGGCGCGATGTCGTCGGCCTGCTCGCCGAGTGCCTGCCCGTGTCGGGGGACCGGGGGGCGTGACCGGGCGGTGACGGTGGACCGTCGGGTCGTGGATCGCGTACGGGGCCCCGTGAGGGGCCTGGCCGGATGCGGTGGATGCCGCCGGTTGTGACGGGGTTGGCCGCAAGCGCGTGGGTTCGTGGATTCCGGGGGCGGGGGGGTGACGACCCCGCTCGTCTGCCGGTCGCGGACGGGGTGTCAGAAGCTGTCTTGTGATGGCTCGTGTCCGGTGAGTGGGTTGTCCGCTGTCATGGTGTTTCTGTCCCTGCTCTCGTGTTCCGGGAAGTGGGGGGTGTTTCTTCAGTGGGTAGTACGCGGTGGGGCCTCGACGGCCTTGGGTCTCCCCGTGATGTCGTCCCGGGCGCGAGATCCGGATTCCTGGGTCGTCGTTTCGGTGTTGCTGGCCGTCCTCTGCCTGGTGGTGCGTCGGGTCGTGCTTGCGGTCGCGGACATCACCGACTGCATCCGCGATCGGCGCCGTGCCGGCGAGCTCGTCGATCGCTGACGGAAACTTCAGGTGCAGCAGGCGACGGCCCGCCTCGTCTTTGAGGACAGGTCCGTCGATCTGGCGAGGCTCACCCCGTTCAATTCCTCGACCTCGTCGTCGACGAGCCGTGTACCGCCGCGCCTCGGACCGTCGCGTGGTGCCGGTGGCTGCAGCCGGCTGATCTGGCCCGGGTGCTGCTCGTCGCAGCGGCGGTCGTGTCTTTCCCGGGCCGGTGGACGACAGCGGCCCAGGTCGAGGGGATCTCGTGGTCGGCTCGAGGCGCTGCGCCGGAGGCGGGAGCGGTTCCGTGTCCGCGCCGGCGGTGTCGCCCCGCACCGCGGCCGCTTGGTCGTGGCTGGTTCGTCGGCGGGCTGGTCGTCTCCGGCACCGGCGAGGGTGTGGACGCCGCCGGTGCCCCGGCCTGCCCGGTCTGCTCGTCGACCACGTGCTCGCCCCGGGTGACGACCGCTTTGGGCGGCCCTGGTCACCCGGCCCTGTGCGGCGAGGCGGGCCGGGCCGCAGGATGCTGTCCGGCAGGCTGCAGGAAGCTGTCCTTCCGGAACGCCGGTGGAGGGTCCGGGGGATGGGAGCGTGGAGGGGAAGAGCTGATCCGTCCGCACTATCCCCGGGGAGTTACCCATGTCCGCATCAGGTTCCGAGGGCCGGAAGATCGTTCCGGGAGCCGCGTTCTTCGCGCTGCTGACGGTGGCGCTGGGCGTGACGTTGACCGTCTTCGACGGGGCCACGCGCACGGTCGCGGCCGCCGCGCTCGGCGTGTTGGCGGTCCTGGCGGTCGCCGTGTTCAGCGCGTCGCTGCGGCGCGCCAGGAGGTGAGCCGCCGGGCCGAGGAGCCCGCGGGAGAGGGTCCCGGGCCGGGGGCGGGAGGCGCGTGACGCCGTTCCCGCCCCCGGCCTTCGCCGTTCGAGGTCGCTGTCAGAGCCAGCCGCGGTCGCGGGCGAGGAGGGCGGCCTGGACGCGGTTGGTGGCGTCCAGGCGCTGCATGAGGGCGGCGACGTGCTTGCGGTAGGTGCGGACCGAGATGCCGAGGTCGCGGGCGCCGGTCTCGTCCTTGTCCGAGGCGTAGAGGGAGGCGAGGACCTTCCGTTCGATCTCGCTGGGCAGGCCCTCGTCGGCGCCCGCGGTGTCGCCGGAGAGATCCGGGACCTCCTGGGCCCCGTCCCACATCCGCTCGAAGAGCGAGACCAGGGCGGCGACGAGGCCGGGCTCGCGGGTGAGGATCGCGCCGCGGGAGGTGTCGGCGGGGTCGAGAGGAGTGAGGGCGGCCGCCCGATCACAGATGATCATGAGTTCGAGGGGGCGGCGGGAGATACGGATCTGCGCCCCCTTCCCGGTGAGCTCCCTGAGGTAGGCGAGTGTGGCCGGATCGTCCAGAGCGGCGGCGCCCATCAGCGTCCGCATCCGGACGCCGCGGCGCAGGATGCGCAGGTCCAGGGGGCGGGAGTTGGCGATGTTCTGGGCGGACATCACACCGTGCGGGTTGGTGGTGAAGTTCTCGGTCCGGGTGAAGAACGTCAACTCGTCGATGGCGGCACGGACCTCGTCGAGGCTCCGCAGGTGCTGCAGGCCCGGGCCCCGCTCCGCGAGGACGTTGCCCGAGGTCATCGCGGCCTCCCGTTCGGCGAGCAGGGAGTCGACGGCCCCGGTCCGGGCGAGCTGCCCCTCGAGTTCCAACCGGCGCTGGTCGACGAGCCGCTCCACCAGCCCCTCGACGGCCTTGGCGGGCGGGACGGGGCGGAGCAGGCCGTTCGGCCCGGAGGAGGCCAGGCCGAGTTCGACGAGTCGCCGGCCGGGGGCGGTGTCGTAGGAGTCGGTGCCGGGGCCCTGCGGTTGGTTCCCTCCCTCCCGCAGCAGCGACCGATAGAGGGCCTCCTCCTGCGGCGCTATCCCCAGGAACTCCAGGACCCGCTTCGTCACTTCGTCCTCCCCCGTGGCCATCGGCCCCTTACGTGCGCCGTGTGGTTCCGGGACAAGAGATATCCCGACTTTGTACCTGCGCGCTACGAAATGACCGCTTGAGCGCAGCGTCCGGAAGGCCCGTTGCGGGAGGCGGGTGGGGGCTGCGCCTCGGGAGCCGGTGTCTGTGCAGGTGAGGACGGCGAGCGGCGGCGGTCGAGAGAGGTTCTCCGCACCCGGAGGGACCGACGGACTCGAGCCGTGCGGGGACGAGGTGCGAGGGCTCCGAGGGGCGCAGCAAGCGGTAGCGGGGAGCGCAGGATGCTGCACGGTTTCGCTCTCGATCGGGTGTTCCCCGAACGGCAGAGTTCTTCTTGCGAGAAGCGCACAGCGCAGCAGGAAGCAAGAACGAACCGACCACCGATCGATGCCTTCAGGGGGAGTCTCGATGAACCGCGCCGGAACCGCCTCACAGCAGGTCGTCCGCCCGTCCCGCACGTCGCTCCGGCTCGCGGCGGTGACTCTGGTCGCCGGTGCCGCGATGGCCCTCGGGGCGACGGGCACGGCTCAGGCGGACGAGACCCCCCGGCCGGCCGGCAAGGTCGCGGCGCAGTCCCTCCCGCAGATCCCGTCCCGGACCGTGGACCCGCAGCTCACCGGGCAGGTCCGCACCGCACTGGAGCAGGTTCTGCAGCACGCGGTCGGCCTGCCCGGACAGGTCGTCGACGCCCTCGACACCAACGAGTGGCCCTGACCGAACCCGCCCCGCCCCGCAACCACCGCGACCCAGTGAAAGGAGAGGACACCATGACGGACTACTCGGTCCTCGTACCGCTCGTTCCTCGCAGACCCGAACAGATCCTCCCCTTCGCCGGCCTGGTCAGGTGGACCGGGGCGCACCGCCTCTGGCAGGGGCAGGGCCTGATCACCGAGTCCCACCAGAACTTCGCGTACGCCGCCGGGGCCGGCTTCCGCGTCCCCACCGGG
Organism: Streptomyces sp. NPDC060194; assembly: GCF_042728285.1. Taxonomy (NCBI): domain Bacteria; kingdom Bacillati; phylum Actinomycetota; class Actinomycetes; order Kitasatosporales; family Streptomycetaceae; genus Streptomyces; species Streptomyces sp. NPDC060194. Next base: position 25,474 of record NZ_JBHWZH010000053.1, read on the forward strand.
CTCGGGGTCACGTTGACGCCGATGCGGCACCCCTACGAGGCGGCGCTGCAGGCCAGGTCGATCGCCCTGATGACCGGCGAATCGGTGGTGGCCGGGTTCGGGCCCGGAGCACGGCAGATGCAGCAGTCGCTGCTCGGCGCGCCCTACCCCAGCCCGCTGACCGCCTCCCGCGAGTACCTCACCGCCGTACGGGCCGCCCTGACGGGCAGTCCGGAGGCCGTCGAGGGTGAGTACTGGCATCAGGCCGGACGCCTCCCGGCCGTGCCGGGGGCCCGGGTCGACGTGGGGCTGGGCGTGCTCAGGCCGGGCATGGCGAAGGTGGCCGGGGAACTGGCGGACGTCGCCATCACCTGGCTCACCCCCGCCCGGTACCTCAAGGAGCACATCGTGCCGGCGCTCTCCTCGGCGGCCGCGGCCGCCGGGCGCGCCCGGCCGCGGGTCACCGCGATGGTTCCGCTGGCCCTGGCCCGCGACGGGCGCGACCCGGCGCGCCTCGCGCTGGCCTCCAACGGAGCGCACCTCAGGCTCCCGCACTACCGCGACATGCTGCGCCGCGGCGGCGTGCCGCTGCCCGACGGCGACTACGACGAGGCCGATCCGCAGCCGCAGGCGCTGGCCCTGCTCAAGGGCGGGGCGTTCCTCTACGGAACCGCCGACGAACTGCGCGGGCAGATGGAGGCGTACGCGGCGGCCGGCGTGGAGGAGGTCGTCCTGAACGTCACCGGAGTGGCGTCGCTGCACGGTCCGCAGGAAGCGGCCCAGGAAGTGAAGAGTCTGCTCATCGCCCTCGGCGCGGCCTGACGCCAGGCCCGTACCGCCCGCACCAGCCGCCCGTTCCGCACCTCCGTCCGGCCCCGCCTCGTCCGAGGCGTCCAGGGGCCTTCCCTACCGCAAGGGTCGTCATGCACATGACAGAAATTGCGTCCGTGGTCGAGTGGGGCACCGGACGCCCTGCTCCCGGGCGTCACCGGCCCGCCGACGTCACCGCCACCGTCGTCCTCGCCGACGCCGCCCACCTGCCCGCCCTGCTGGCCGCTCCGTTCTGCGGCCCGGGCACCACCGTGCTGTGTCCCACCGCGCAGGACGGCCCCGAGCCCGGCACCCTCACCGTCCGCGACGAGGTCCGGATCGTCTCCTACCGGGGCGACCTGGCCGGCGACGACGGAGGCGAGGCGGCTCTCCACCCCGACGTCTGGCTGTCCACCCTCCCCTACGCCCAACACAACGGGCCCTCCTGGGAGGCCGGGACGGGCATCACCGGCCCCACCCTCCTCCGCGTCACCGACGACGCCGACCTGTACGCCTACCTCGCCGACGCCGACCGGGCCCGCACCCACGGCATCTTCCCCGGCCTGCCCACCCACCCCGCCGCCCAGTGCGCCGACCACACCGCGCTCGGCGCGCCGGCGACCGGGGACGGCCCCCGGCTGCGCCTGTACGTCCGCCCCGACGGCCAGGTCGCCGTCACTCCCGGCGGAGCACCGGTCGGTGACCTCTCCTGCGGACTCGGCGCACTCGAATCCGCCTGGGCCGCCGTGGCCCCGGTCGGACCCGAGGCACTGCGACGGCCCTGGCTGGGCCGCTACCTGGCCGCCGCCGAAGCCGTGCGGGCCGCCCGCTCCCGCGGACTGGCCGACCTCCGGGTCTCCGGATTCGGCACACGCCTCAACCCCCTGCTCGACCCCGAGCGAGGCGTGGACCGCGAGGACCCCCACCTCCCCCTGCTGCTGTGGAGCGGGGACGTCGCCCAGATCCACGACCCCCGCAGCGGCCGCATCCTGCGACTGTCCGCCGACACCACCCCGGCCGCCGAGGCGCTGCTCGCCACCGGCAGCTGCCGCGCCGCCGCCCGCTACGCCGACCTCTCCACCGTCAAGGCCGTCGACGTCTACTTCAGCGCCACCGGCATCCCGCTGACCGCTCCGCCTCTTTCCTCCGCCTCGACCCGCCCTGAGGAGCCCGTCCGATGAGTACCCTGCTCAGCCCCGCCCGTGCGGGCACCGCGCTCACCGGCCGCGCCGGCGCAGCCGTCGCCGCGCTCGGTGACCGCGCCCGGATCTGCGACCTGTACGACGCCGACGGAAGCCCCGTCTACCACGACATCTGCGGCACCACCGGCTACGAGGTCAAGGAGATCCTGGCAGCGCTCCAGGGCGCCGAAGGAGCGGTCCTGGACCTGGCCGCCGGCACCGGCCGCCTCACCTTCCCGCTGCTGGCCGCCGGATTCGAGGTCACCGCCCTCGAACTCTCCCCCGACATGCTCGGCCTGCTGCGCACCGCGCTCGCCGGCGCACCCGAGGAGATACGGCGGCGCTGCACCACCGTGGAGGCCGACATGGGCTCCTTCAGCCTCCCCGGCCACTACGGCACGATCCTGCTGGGCACCACCACGATCTCCCTGCTGCCGCCGGACGAGCGCTCCGGCCTGTACCGCTCGGTCCGTGAACACCTGCTGCCCGGCGGCCGGTTCCTGCTCACCACCGTCGACGTCGACCCCGCCGGGGACGGCACCGACGAGGACGTGGTCCTGGTCCCCGCAGCCTCGGGCCGCATCTACGCCATGTACGAGCAGTGGACGGCCGGCGCGGACTCCCGCACCGTCACCGTGCTGCCCCAGCCGATCCCCGCCGACGGCCCCGTCACCGTCGCCACCACCACCATCGGCGTGGTCCCGGCCGCGCTGCTCGCCGCCGAACTGGACGAGGCGGGCTTCACCCTCCTGCGCACCACCCCGATCGGCGGCCCCGACGGCAGCCGCCACCACGACGTCCTGATCGAAGCCGAGGTGCGGCCGTGAACCACCCCGCCCTGTGGACCAGCCTGGTCCCGCCCTCCCAGCACGGCCGCGACGACCTGTGCGCCGTCTCCGCGGAAGGCATGCGCATCCGCTTCCACGACGGCCGCGAACTCCTCGACGGAGACAGCGGCCTGTGGAACGCGAACCTCGGCCACGGCAACGCCGCCATCACCCAGGCGGTGGCCGACGCCCTCCACCAGGCCTCCTACCTCAGCGTCTTCCGCTTCGAGCACACCTACGCCCGCCGCGCCGCCGAGGCCCTGGTCGAACTGGCCGGCGCCGACCACTACAGCCGGGTGGTGTTCTCCACCTCCGGCGGCTCCGCCAACGACCTGGTGATGAAGACCGCCCGCCACTACCAGGCCCTGCGCGGCCGGGACGACCGCAAGACCGTCGTCGGCCTGCTGGGCAGCTACCACGGCCTGACCTACGGCTCCTTCTCCCTCACGGGGGAGAACCTCGGACAGCGCCTGTACGGCGTCGACGGCCGGTACGTCCGCCACGTCCCGCCCAACGACACCGCCGCGCTGGCCGCGCTGATGGAGCGCCAGGGCGACAGCATCGCCGCCTTCGTGGTCGAACCGGTGCTGGGCAGCGGCGCGGTCCCGCTGGAGCAGGAGTACCTCGACGCCCTGCTCGACCACCGCGACCGCCACGGCTTCCTGCTGGTCGCCGACGAGGTCGCCACCGGCTTCGGGCGCACCGGCGACATGTTCGCCTCCCAGCGCTGGAGCGCCCGCCCCGACCTGCTGGTCACCTCCAAGGGACTGACCAACGGGACATGCGCGGCCTCGGCCGTCATCGTCTCCCGCGCCGTGGCCGACGCCTTCGCCGAGGCCGACGCCATGCTCACCCACGGCGAGACCCAGGCCGGCACGCCGGCCAGCTGCGCCGCGATCCTCGCCACCATCAGCGAGATGCGCCGCCTGGACGCCGTCGCCCGGGGCCGCAGGCTCGCCGAACGCCTCGCCGACGAACTCGACACGATGGTCGCCGGACACGCACTGGTCGGCTCCAGCACCGGACTCGGCCTGTTCCGCGCCGTCACCGTGCTGACCGCCGCCGGCGACCCGCTGCCGCAGGGCGAGGTCATGGACCTGGTCGCCGCCATCCGTGACGCCGGCGCCATCGTCCACCCCGGGCTCCACGGCGTCCAACTGCTCCCGCCGCTCACCTGCGGCGACGAGGACCTCGCCGAACTGCTCAGCTGCGTCCGCACCGGCATCGAGACGCACGCCGCCTCCCGCCCCTGCGCCACGCCCGTCCCGGTCCTGACGGGGGTACAGGAATGAACCTGCCCTGGTCGGGCCCCACCCGGCTGCTCATCGGACCCGAAGGACTGGCCGACTGGCTGTCCTACGCGCCCGTCGGCCACGCCTCCGTCCTCGTCGACCCCGCCCTCGCCGGCTCCCGCATCACCGCCCTGGTGGAGGACGGCCTGCGCCGCGCCGGACACCAGGTGCAGATGCTGGCCCCCGAGGGGCCCGGCAACGCCGCCGAGGTCCTCGACCTGGCCCGCCGCACCGCCCGCTCCGAGGTGATCGTCTCGGTCGGCGGCGGGACCTGCACCGACCGCGCCAAGCTGGTCGCCGCCGTCCAGGACAACCCCGAAGCCGCCGACGCCCTGCGCAACAACTCCCGCTCCGGCCTCGTGGCCATCCACCCCCGCATCCGGCGCAAGCGCCCGCTGCTGGCCGTCCCCACCACCCTCGGGCCCGGCTCCGAGCTGAGCCGAGTCGCCTGCATGCCCCACGAGCAGGGCAAGCGGCTGATCTCGGCGGAGGCGCTGATCCCCGACGCGGCACTGCTGGACGCCTCGGCCACCGAGACGCTGCCCGCACACCTCCTCCAGGAGGGCGTTCTCGAAGCCCTGTTCCGCACCGTCACCCCCTACGTCGGGGACCACCGCGAACTCCCCGTCGAGGACGCCTTCTGCGAGGCCTCCGCCGCGCAGCTCGCCTCCCTCGGCCACCGCCTGTCGGAGCTGCGCACCGCCGGTCTCCCCGCGGGCGCAGAGCTCCGGCTCGACACCGCCCGGCTCAGCGGACTGACCCACGCCCCCTGGATGCGGCTCGGCCGCGCGCCCTTCACCACCGCCGGCTGGATCGTCGCCAACGAACTCTCCGCCGCCCTGGGCGTCCGCAAGATGACCGCGGTCGCCGCCCTCCTGCCCCACCTGTGGCAGAAGGTCCTCGACGGCGACGAGCGCTACGGCAGCGAACGCAGGCTGCGACGCATCTGGGACCGGATCAGCCACGGCACCCCGCAGCCCCTCTCCGCCCACCCCGCTCACGGCGTCACCGGCCTGATCGAAGGCTGGGGAGTCGAACGGCACCTCGACGCCGACCCGGCCCGGCTGCGCGGCATCGCCCTGCGCACCACCCGGGCCTGGGGGGCCGGCCTGCCGATGCTCGGCGGCCTGCTCACCGACGACGTCGAGGAGTTGCTGCACCTCGCGCTCGACCGAACCGACCCCCGGGACTCCCCGGCCCTCGACACCCCGCAGGCCGCCCTGTGCGCCGCCTGACCGCCCCGCCACCTGCCCACCGTCCGCCCGCCCCTCACAGGAGTCCCCGATGAGCCCCTCCACCGCTCCCCCCGCCGACGCCGTCCTCTCCACCCCCGGAGAGGAACTGGGACTGCAGGAGCTGGAGGCACGGGAGGCCCCGGGCTTCTGGACCGGCTACTCAGCGGGCCCCGCCGTCAGCAGCCCGGCGCTCGACCACCGGGTGGCGTCCGGCGCCTGAGCCCGCCCGCCGCCCCACCGACCGTTCCACCCCTGCGCACCATCCGCCGCTTCACGACCCAAGGAGTCCCCATGTCCGACAACAAGCCCTCCACCCCTGTCGACCAGGCCGAGACCGCCGTCGACGAGCAGGGCCTGGAGCTGGGTCTGCAGGAGCTGGAGGCCCTGGAGGCCCCCGGTTTCTGGACCGGGTTCTCGGCCGGCACCGCCGTGGTCGCCTCCGCCGTCGCCTCCGCCACGATCGTCACCTGATCCCGGCCCTCGCACTCACCGTCCCTTCATCCGCACCGCCCTTCGAAACAACAGAGGAGATCGAAATGTCCGAGAAGAACATCAACGAGCAGGCCGAGACCGCCGTCGACGAGCAGGGCCTGGAGCTGGGTCTGCAGGAGCTGGAGGCCCTGGAGGCCCCCGGTTTCTGGACCGGGTTCTCGGC
>NZ_JBHWZH010000053.1:31552-38666 GCF_042728285.1 Streptomyces sp. NPDC060194
CGGCACCGCCGTGGTCGCCTCCGCCGTCGCCTCCGCCACGATCGTCACCTGATCCCGGCCCTCGCACTCACCGTCCCTTCATCCGCACCACCCTTCGGAACAACAGAGGAGAACGAGATGTCCGAGAAGAACATCAACGAGCAGGCCGAGACCGCCGCGGTCGACCAGGACCTGGAGCTGGGTTTGCAGGAGCTCGAGACGCTCGAGGCGCCGGGCTGGGTCACGATCGGCGGCTTCTCCGCCGGCATCAGCGCGAGCGTGGCCTCCGCGATCGTCTCGGCGACCATCGTCACCTGATCCGGACCGGCCCCTTCCGGCCCGCCGCCGGAAGAGGCCTTCCACCCCCGCCTCACACCCCCTCACCACCCTTCGCAACAGAGGAGATCGAGATGTCGGAGAAGAACATGAACGAGCAGGTCGCCGCGCAGTCCGAGACCGCCGCGGTCGACCAGGACCTGGAACTGGCGCTGCAGGAGCTCGAGACGCTCGAGGCACCCGGCTGGGTCACGATCGGCGGCTTCTCCGCCGGCATCAGCGCGAGCGTGGCCTCCGCGATCATCTCGGCGACCATCGTCACCTGATCCGGACCGGCCCCTTCCGGCCCGTTGTCGGAAGAAGCCTTCCACCTGCCTCACACCCCCTCACCACCCGTCAGAACAGAGGAGAACGAGATGTCCGAGAAGAACATCAACGAGCAGGCCGAGACCGCCGCGGTCGACCAGGACCTGGAACTGGGCCTGCAGGAGCTCGAGACGCTCGAGGCACCGGGCTGGGTCACGATCGGCGGCTTCTCCGCCGGCATCAGCGCGAGCGTGGCCTCCGCGATCATCTCGGCGACCATCGTCACCTGATCCCAACCGGCCCCTTCCGGCCCGCCGCCGGAAGAGGCCTTCCACCCCCGCCCCACACCCCCTCAACCCTTCGCAACCGAGGAGAACGAGATGTCCGAGAAGAACGAGCAGGTCGTCGCGTCGGCCGAGACCGCCGCCGTCGGCGAGCAGGGCCTGGAGCTGGGTCTGCAGGAGCTGGAGGCCCTGGAGGCCCCCGGTTTCTGGACCGGGTTCTCGGCCGGCACCGCGGTGGTCTCGGTCGCCGTCGGTTCCGCCGCGCTCATCACCTGATCCCCACCGGCGTCACCGCTGAAGCCCCGGCCTCCCCAGGCCGGGGCCCGGGCCCTCCACCCCGCCCTTCATCACCGCACTGGAAGGAGTCGTGATGAGTACCGCCCCGGCGATCTCCCTCACCGGACTCACCAAGAGGTTCAAGGACGTCACCGCGGTCGACGACCTCACCGTCGACATCCGCGCGGGCCGCGTCACCGGACTCCTCGGCCGCAACGGCGCCGGGAAGACCACCACCCTGCGCATGCTCCTGGGCCTGGCCCGGCCCACCGCAGGCTCCGCCACCGTGCTCGGCCACCCCTACGGATCACTGCCCCGCGCCGCTCACCGCGTCGGCGTCGCCATGGACTCGCTCGGGCCCGTGCCCGGCGCCACCGTTCGCGGCGAACTCCTCATCTGGGCCGCCTACCTGGGCCTGCCCCGCCCCCGCATCGACGAGGTCATCGGCCTCACCGGCCTCGACGGCGCCGAGGACCGGCCCGTCACCGGCTGCTCCACCGGCATGAAGCAGCGCCTGGCCCTGGCCACCGCGATGCTCGCCGACCCCGAGGTGCTCGTCCTGGACGAGCCCGCCAACGGCCTGGACCCCGACGGCATCCGCTGGCTGCGCGACACCCTGCGCGGCCTGGCCGCCGAAGGCCGCACCGTCCTGGTCTCCAGCCACCAGCTCGCCGAGGTCGCCCAGACCGTCGACGACGTGGTCGTCGTCCAGCGCTCCCTGCGCTACGCCGGCCCCCTCGAAGGGCTCACCGGTGGCGGCGAACGCCTGGAGGACCGCTTCTTCCAGCTCGTCGACTCCTCCGAAAGGACCCTGACCCATGCGTGACCTGCTGCGCGGGGAGCTCCGCAAGGCCGCGACCGGCCGCACGTGGTGGATCCTGCTGCTCGCCGGGACGTTCCTGTGCCTGCTCTCCACCTTCGGCTTCGCCTCCCAGGCACACGAGGCGGCCGGGGCGGAAGGCCCCGCGGCCTCTGCCGCCGACGACATCGCCCGCTCCTGGATGATGATGTTCCTGTTCTCCTCGCTGTTCGGCGCGGTCCTGGTGACCCGGGAGTACGGCGCCGGCACGATCTCCCGCTCGGTGCTGCTGGCAGGGTCGCGGACCCGTCTGCTGGCCGCCAAGACGGCCGTCGCCACCGTGGCCGGGACCTTCTTCGGACTGGCCGCCGCCGCCATGGGCGGGGCCGCGGTGGCACTGGCCCCGCGGGTCTACGGCGACGCGCCCGGCTTCACCGGCGAGACCGCACTGATCCTGGCCGGGGTGTTCGTGTGCTGTCTGACCGCCGCCGCCTGGGGAGCGCTCGTCGGCTTCGCCGTCCGCAACCAGGCGGCCACCGTTGCCGTACTGATCACCCTGACCCTGGTCGTCGACCCCGGTGTGCAGGCACTCGTCCCGGAGGCCGCCCAGTACCTGCTGACCATCGCCATGAGCTCCCTCTACCGCGACGTGAAGCCGGACCTCCTCTCCCTTCCCTGGGCCTACGCCGCGGTCGCGGCCTGGCTCACCGCCGCCTGGTTCGCCGCGCGCCGTCTGCTGACGGCGCGGGACCTCGCCTGACCCGAGGTGCTGCTCCGATGCCCGCACTGACCCTGCCCAAGCCCGCGCCGGCCCCGGCCGCCCCCGACCTCGACCACCCCCGCGCCTCCCCGTTCGTCGCCGTGCACGAGCCCTCCGAGCCCGACGTGCCCTGGGTCGTCCAGCGCGGCGAGTCCCAGCACTTCCGCATCGGCGCCGACCTCGGCCGGCTGCTGCGCTCCCTGGACGGCACCCGCGACCGGCACGGCCTGGCCGAGGAGATGGGCGGGTCCTGGACACCGGAGTCGGTGGACGTCGCGGTCCACGCCCTGGCCGACCGCCACCTCCTGGACGACGGCACCGAACCGCCCCGGACCCACCGGATCAAACTGGTGCCCCCGCTGACCGTCCAGTTCACACTCCTCAAGCCCGACCGGCTGCTGGAGCGGGCACGGCCGGTGATCCGGCTGCTGGCCCACCGGTCGGTCTCGGTGCTCACCGCCGCGATCGCCCTGGCAGGACTCCTCGCCCTGGCCGTCTCCTCCGCACAGCTCGGCGAGGCCGTCTCGAATCCGCTGCCGATGAACGCCTACCTCGCGGTGATGCTCGGCGTCATCGGCACCACCGCCGTCCACGAGTTCGCGCACGGTGCGGTCCTGACCCACCACGGCGGACGGCCCACCCGGATGGGCTTCATGCTCTTCTACATGTCGCCGGCGTTCTTCTGCGACGTGTCCGACGGCTGGCGGCTGGAGCAGCCCAGGCAGCGTGTGCAGATCGCGCTGGCCGGGGTGTACGTCCAGGCGGTGGCCGCCGGAGCAGCGGCGCTGGCCTCCTTCTTCGTCGACCCGGCCGGCGACTGGCGCGGCGCCCTGCTGGTGATGTCCCTGGCGATCTACCTGACCTGCGTCGTCAACCTGCTCCCGCTGGTCAAGCTGGACGGCTACATCGCGCTGATGAGCCACCTCGACATCTCCCACCTGCGGGAGAAGGCCATGACCGACGCGCTCACCACGATCTCCCGGATCGCCTTCGGCGGCCGCTACCGCCGCCAGCTGCCCGACCGCCCCTGGGCCGTCCCGTACGGGCTGGCCTGCCTGGTCTTCCCGCTCTACCTGGTGGGCACCGCACTGACCCTGTGGTCGGGGATGCTGCAACGGCTGGGCGCCACCGGGGCCGTCATGTTCGGCGCCGGACTGTGCTACCTGCTGTGGCGGCTCGGCAAGGGCTTCTACAAGCTGGGCGTCACCGCCTACCTGTCGGGAGCCCGCCCGGTCCGCGTCATCGGCGTCAGCGCGGCCGCCGCCACCCTGGTCGGGGCTGCCTTCACCGGCATCCACCTGCCCGCCACCTACTCGGCCGGGTACACGGTGGCCGCCGACGGCCGGGTCGACCTGGTCGTCCCCGAAGGCGCCGGGAACCGGCTGCTGGAGAAGGACGCGACGGTGCAGCTGCGCCGGAACGGGCTGCTCGCCCGGCCCCCGCTGACCACCGGCCGCCTGGTCTCCGAGACCTCCGTCCCGCAGAACGTGCCGCTCTCCGCGCTGGTCCCGATCTCCGGCGGCTCCGACATCCTGCCCGTGCGCGCCTACCCGCTCGAGGTGGCCGCCGCCCCCTCCGAGAAGACCGGAATCGCCGAGATCGACGCGGGCACCCACCCGCTGTGGAAGTGGCTCGCCGTCAGCTACCTCACCCCGCTCCTGCCGTAACCCCCGCCGGCCCGCCCGCCGCGCCGTCCGCCCGCGCGGCGGGGCCCGTGCCCGCACCCCCGCATCCCCGCCCATCTGACCGGAGAGCCTGGAGAAGACCGCCATGAGCCTGCGTCACATCGCCTACTGCCCGCCTGGAACTGTCTACTTCGACAAGCCCACCGCCGGCCCCGCCGGCGGCGAGGAGTACCCGCTGGCCGGCGCCGTGCTCCCCGAGGGGTGGACGCGCACCGCGCTGGGCGAGTGGACCTGCATCGGACCACCGGACCCCGACATCCCGATGCAGGGGTGGAAGGTCCACGTCTCGGCGACCCTGGAGTCCGCCGACGACGTCCTGGACATCGTCCGGGACTACGCCTACAGCCACCCGATCATGTTCAAGTTCCTCACCAGCCCGACCATGCTGATGCTGCGCAACAGCAAGTACGGGGACCGGGGGAGCAGCGGCAAGTTCATCACCATGTACCCCAAGGACGAGGAGCACCTGGACGAGGTCCTCCGCGACCTGGACGCCCTGCTGGGAGGGCGGGAAGGCCCCTACATCCTGAGCGACCTGCGCTGGAAGGAGGGCCCACTCTACGTCCGGTACGGGGGGTACGCCGCGCGGCTGTCGCGCCAGCCGGGCGGGGAGACCGTCCACTGCATCGAGGACCCCGAGGGCCGTCTGGTCCCCGACGTGCGCGGCCCGTCCTTCAAGCCCCCGGCGTGGGTCGAGCTGCCCGCGGTGGTCCGCGAGGCGCTGGAGGACCGCAACCGGGCGGGCGGACTCGGGAACTTCCCCTTCAAGATCACCAAGGCGCTGCACTTCTCCAACGGCGGCGGCGTCTACAAGGCGGTCGACACCCGCGACGGCCGCGAGGTCCTGGTCAAGGAGGGGCGCCCGCACGCCGGCCTCGACCAGCTCGGCACCGACGCCGTCGTCCGGCTGCAGCGCGAGCACGACGCGATGAGGGCACTGGAAGGCCTCGACGCCTTCCCCCGGGTCCTGGACTACCGCAAGGGCAGCCAGCACTGGTTCCTGACCCGGGAGTTCGTCGAGGGCGAGCAGCTCGGCGGGGAGATGGTCCGGCTCAACCCGGTCGTCCACTCCGCCACCGACCGCAGCGAGACCCTCGACCCCGCCGCCTACACCGACTGGGCGCTCGGCATCCTGGACCGCATCGAGGACGCCGTCGGCCAGATGCACGCGCGCGGCCTGGTCTTCGGCGACCTGCACCCCAACAACGTCCTGATCCGCCCCGACGGCACCGTCGCCTTCATCGACCTGGAGACCACCAGCGCCGTCGAAGGGCACGGCGGCCAGGCCATGGGCGCCCCCGGATACTGCGCCCCCGCCGGGACCACCGGCACCGACGTCGACCGCTACGCGCTCGGCTGCCTGCGGCTCAGCGTCTTCCTGCCGCTGACCACCCTGATGCCCTGGGACCCGGCCAAGGCCGAGCAGCTCATCGAGCTGGTCCGCGAGCGCTTCCCGGTCCCCGCCGACTTCGCCGACCGGGTCCGCGCCGAACTCGCCCTGGCCCCCGCGGACGACGTCGAGCCGCCCGCCGTGATGTGGTCGGCCCCGGTGTACGCGCTGGACACGGAGGCCTCGGCCGAGGAGCTGCGCGCGCTCGCCGAGCGGGTCGGCGCGGGCATCCTCGCCACCGCCACCCCCGAGCGCGAGGACCGCCTCTACCCCGGCGACATCGAGCAGTTCTCGCACCCCGGCGGCGGCCTCTCGGTCGCCCACGGCGCGGCGGGCGTCCTGTGGGCCCTGCACACCGCCGGCCTGGAGACCCCCACCGCCCACGTCGACTGGCTGGTGGACGCCGCCCGCACCGTGGACCAGCCACGCCCCGGCCTCTACGACGGGCTCGCCGGCGTCGCCTGCGTGCTGCACGCACTGGGCCGCACCCAGGAGGCCGCCGACCTGATGGACCGGGCGGTCGCCCTTCCCCGCGACGAGGCGGGCGACAGCCTCCACTCCGGCACCGCCGGCCTCGGCACCGCCCTGTTCGCCCTCGGCCGGGACGAGGAGGCCCACCTGCTGGCCTCCTCGTTCGCCGCCCGGATCAGCCTCGGCGCCGCCGACCTGCCCGACGGAACCGGCTACCCGGAGGCTCCCGGCGGCGAGACACGGGCCAAGCGGCAGCTGCCCGGGCTCCTCTACGGAGGATCCGGCCATGCCCTGTTCCTGATCCGCGCCTACGCCGCCGACCCCGTCCGGCACGGCACCGGCCTCCTGGACGCGGCCGCCGCCGTACTCCGCCGCGACCTGCGCGAGTCGGGCCGTCTCCCCGGCGGTCCCGCCCCCCTCGAGCAGGCCCCCTGGCGCGGCCCGCACATCGCCTGCGGCAGCGCGGGCCAGGCCGTCGCCCTGCACGAGCTGCTCCGCCACCGCGAGGACAGCGAACTGGCCGCCGTGCTGGAGGAGATGCGCACCGACCTGACGACCGACTACCACCCCGGCATCGGCCTGTTCACCGGTCGGGCCGGAGCGATGGCCGCGCTTGTCCACCTCGACGACGGCAGCGCGGCGGCCCGCCGCACCCTGCACGCCCAGCTCGCGGGCCTCGGCTGGCACGCCGTTCCGCACGCCGGGCATCTGGCCTTCCTCGGTGAGCACTCGCTGCGGCTCTCCACCGACCTGGCCACCGGCTCCGCCGGGGTCCTCGCCGTCCTCGGCACCCTTCTCGGGCCGGGCGGTTCCGCCCTGCCCTTCCTGGAGCCCACCGCTCTCGCGGTCACCGCCTGACCACCCGGGCCGCACCTCCTTGCCGGGAGG
>NZ_JBHWZH010000054.1:0-38550 GCF_042728285.1 Streptomyces sp. NPDC060194
TCGGAGTGGTTTATAAGCCCCCGGGCCCGCCCCGGCGGGGTCGGCCCTCAGCGCGTGGCGGGCGATGTTTCACGTGAAACATCGCCCCGTCGGATCACTCGGCGATGAAGTCGTCCAGGTCACGGAGGATCGCCGCCTTGGGCTTGGCGCCGACGATGGTCTTGGCGACCTCGCCCTGCTGGTACACGTTCAGCGTCGGGATCGACATGACGCCGTACTTGGCGGCAGTGGCCGGGTTCTCGTCGATGTTCAGCTTGACGATCTCGATCTTGTCGCCGTGCTCGGCGGCGATGGCCTCCAGGGAGGGGGCGATCTGGCGGCACGGACCGCACCAGGCGGCCCAGAAGTCGACGAGGACGGGCTTGTCGCTCTTCAGGACCTCCTGCTCAAAGGTGTCGTCGGTCACGTTCTTGAGGGTGCCGGCCACGGCGGCCTCCTTCGGGTCGGGGGGTGGGGGTGCGAGGGGAGCGGTCAGACGGCGGCGGTCTTCTCCGGCTCGGCGGTCTGCTCGGTGTCCGTGAGGGCGGCGAGGAAGCGCTCGGCGTCCAGGGCCGCGGAGCAACCGGTACCGGCGGCCGTGATCGCCTGGCGGTAGGTGTGGTCGACGACGTCGCCGGCGGCGAAGACCCCGGTGAGGTTGGTGCGGGTCGAGGGGGCGTCGACCTTGAGGTAGCCCTCGTCGTCCAGCTCGAGCTGGCCCTTGAAGAGCTCGGTCCGCGGGTCGTGGCCGACGGCGATGAACAGACCCGTCGCGGCCAGCTCGGAGGTCTCGCCGGTCTTCGTGTTGCGCAGGGTCAGTCCGCTGAGCTTCTGCTCACCGTGGATCTCCGCGACCTCGCTGTCCCAGGCGAAGGAGATCTTCGGGTCGGCGAAGGCGCGCTCCTGCATCGCCTTGGAGGCGCGCAGCGTGTCACGGCGGTGGACGATGGTGACCGACTTGGCGAAGCGCGAGAGGAAGGTGGCCTCCTCGATCGCGGTGTCGCCGCCACCGACCACGGCGATGTCGTGCTCGCGGAAGAAGAACCCGTCGCAGGTGGCACACCAGGAGACGCCACGGCCGGAGAGGGCGTCCTCGTTCGGCAGACCGAGCTTGCGGTGCTGGGAGCCGGTGGTGACGATGACCGCCTTGGCGCGGTGCACGGTGCCGGCGGTGTCGGTCACGGTCTTGATCTCACCCGTGAGGTCGACGGAGACGACGTCGTCGGGGACGAGCTCGGCGCCGAAGCGCTCCGCCTGACCGCGCATGTTGTCCATCAGGTCCGGGCCCATGATGCCGTCGCGGAAACCGGGGAAGTTCTCCACCTCGGTCGTGTTCATCAGGGCACCGCCCGCGGTGACGGCACCTTCGAACACCAGCGGCTTCAGCGCCGCGCGCGCGGTGTAGAGCGCCGCGGTGTAGCCGGCCGGCCCGGAACCGATGATGATCACGTTACGGACGTCGCTCACGGGTTGATTCCTCGTCTCTGCGGGGACTGCGAACTGCTCGGGTGGGAGTCCCTTCCGGACCCACACCCCACCCAACGGATACTAAGGGGCGCGCATTCCCGGCCTCCCGAACCGCGCGCTCAGTTCAGCGAGTACGAGGTCCGCAGCAGTACATCGCCCTTCTCCGGGGGCTCCGCCTCCTCGCAGGACGTCGCCACGACGAAGACGGACACCCGGGCGTCGTCGGTGGGGTGCGGGAGGACCACGAGGTACGCGGGCGAGTCCCGGTACCTCCCCTCATCGGCCGCCAGCGCCTGTTCGCTGTCCGGGATGCTCTGCGCGACACACGGGGGGAGCGAGACCGCCGGGGCGCTCATCGGCGCGTTGGGCACGTGCTTGGTGCTCTTGGACGACTGGGTGGTCGGCCGGTCGAGGAGCGCGCCGACCCGGTCGGGGACCGGGTCACCGGAGAAGGTGCCCACCGTCTCGCGTTCCCTGCGGTCGGACGCGGTGCTGCCGCTCGGCTCGTCGCCGGACGGGAGCATGAACGTGCCCAGCCCGATGGCGGCCGCGGTCAGCGCCGCGCCGATGACGGCCCGCCGGCGTCGCGGGGATCCGCGACCGGGGCCCGCGGCGGCCCGTGCATGCCCGAGCGGCCGGGTGGTCGCGGTGTGGTCCTTCCCCGAAGCGGTCCGGAGCGATGTTTCACGTGAACCATCGGTCTCTGTTTCACGTGAAACATCGACTGCCGCGGCCGGTGCCGCAGCCTCGGAGGCAAGAGCGGCGTCGATGCGGGCCGCCACATCGGCGGGCATCGGTTCCGGTGCCGGCAGTTCACCCAGGTCGCCCAGGAGTGTCCGGATCTCCGCCAGCGCGTGCCGGGTTCCCGCGCAGGCGTCGCACACGTCGAGATGGGACCGGATCTCGGCGGCGCGCCCGGCGGGCAGCAGACCCTCGGTGAAGTCGGCGATCTCCGACACCTCGGGGTGTCGTGCGGGGCCGGCTCCGCCGCTCGTGGTCGTCACGGTCGTGTGCCTCCGCCCTTCACCGCGTCCGGATTCCTCGCTGTGCCGTCCTGCGCCCGTTCTGCCGTGGGTGGGACGGAAGCCCCCGGCGTCCGGTTCCGCCCCTGGCGGGCCTCCCCGGACCCGTCGTCCGCGGGCTCCCCGCGCAGATGACCGAGCAGGGGCAGCAGGCGGGCTCTCCCCCGTGCGCAGCGGCTCTTCACGGTCCCGACGGGCACGCCGAGAGCCCGGGCGGCCTCGGCGACGGGGTAGGCCTGCATGTCGACGAGTACGAGCGCGGCCCGCTGGTCGGCGGGCAGGGTGCTGAGCGCCTCCATGAGCTGGCGGTGCAGGTCCTGGCGCTCGGCGGGGGCGTCGGCGGGCTCGTGCGGGTCGAGGAGCTGCTCGAACCGCTCGGCGTCGTCGACGGGGGCCGTCCGGCGGGACGCGGCCTTGCGGACGCGGTCGAGGCAGGCGTTGACCGTGATGCGGTGCAGCCAGGTCGTGACGGCGGACTGGCCGCGGAAGGTGTGGGCGGCGCGGTAGGCGGACACCAGCGCGTCCTGGACCGCGTCCGCGGCTTCCTCGCGGTCCCCCAGGGTGCGCACCGCCACGGCCCAGAGGCGGTCCCGGTGGCGGCGCACGATCTCGCCGAAGGCCTCCGGATCGCCGGCGACGTGGCGGGCCAGCAGGTCCTGGTCGCTCGCCGTCGTCCGCGTCGCGTCGTCCACCCTCGCGTCCCCTCCCCTCGTGGACCCGTCAGCCTGTGAACTTCACGTCCGTTATGGCCTGCTTGTAGCCGGAGCCGCTGAACTCGTCGCCGGGTGCGCTGGGCACGTCGGTGAGCCAGAGCAGCACGTACCGGGTGTTGACCGCCTTCTTCGCCTTGAGCGCGAGCCGGGTGTCCTGGGTCGTGCCCTTGGCGATGCGCTGCATGCCGTCCACGGACGGGGGCGGGGTCAGGGAGTCGGTCGCGTACAGCGTGGCCGTGGTGCGGTCTCCCGCGTACCGCAGCCCTATCGAGGCACCGCTCACGTCCCGGTCCTCGCCGAGGTCGTAGACGATGCCGACCCCGCCCTTGTAGGCGACGAGGCTGGGGCCGTCGACGAAGCTCTTGCTGCGCCAGTAGGACGAGGGGTCGCGGTCGAAGGTCTTCCCGACGTCTCCCGGGTTCTGCTGTGAACCCTGGACGACGAACTCGCGGGCCGCGGTGATGGAAAAGGGCTTGGCCACCGGGTTCGGGCCGTCCTTGCCGGTGTCCTCGTTCGTCATCTGCTGGGTGCTGCCCTGGTCGTCGACCTTGTCGCGGTCGAGTACGGCGTCGGCGAGCTGCCAGCTCCCGAGGCCGAGCGCGGCGATGAGCAGGGCGGCGACGCTCCACTTGAGGATCCTGCCGCTGCGGCCCTGGAGCGGGGCGGGCGGCTGCTCGTCGACGGCGGCCTGGGCGGAGCCGAGATGGGCGGCGGGGCGGCCGTAGGCGCCCTGCTGGTAGGTGGTGCGCTGGTACTCGGGCGGCGCGGTGAAGACGGGCTCGGGCCGGCGGACGCGGGGCATCGCGGCGACGGCCTTGGAGAGCTCCTCGGGCGAGGTACAGGCCGGCTCCTGCCGCGAGGCGGTGGCCCCGTCGTTGGCCAGTGCCCGCATGGACAGCTCGGAGAGGCCCCGGTGGACCCCGGCCCGGACCTGGTCGGGGGGCAGGAGCCCGACGTCCTTGGGCAGGCCGCTGAGACCGTAGGCGTCCTCCTCGTACGGCCAGCGCTGGGTGAGCGAGGCGTAGAGGAGCGCGCCGATGGCCTCGGTGTCGGTGCGCTGGGGTGTGTCGCTGCTGATGCCGCGCAGGGCGGCGTTCACCGCGAGGCCGCGGATGCGGTACTGCCCGGTCGACGTGCGGAGCACGGCGCTGGGTGTGAGCCGGAGGTGGGCGAGGCCCTCGCGGTGGGCGGCGGTCATGGCCGTGGAGATCTGCGACACCAGCTGGTAGGCGTCGTGGGCCTCCAGCGGCCCGGCGGCGAGCAGGGAGGTGAGCTCGGTCGCGTCGGGCAGCCACTCGTGGACGACGTAGACGTGGTCGCCCTCCTCGACGGCGTCGAGGACCTGTACGAAGCGGGGGTCGCCGAGCAGCGCGGAGGAGCGGGCGGCGGAGAGGACCGTGCGGGCCCGGGGGTGGTCGGCGGGCAGAAGGTGGACGCCGACGGCGCGGCGGAGCTTCTCGTCGACCGCTCGCCAGCTGCTGAATCCGTCCAGTCGGGTGACGCACTCCTCCAGCCGGTACCGGGCGGCCAGCTTGTGCCCGCTGTGGAGCTCGGTCGCCGCGGACCCGGCGGACGGGTCCTCCGGGTCCGCGGATCTCCCGGCGTCCGCCGGGGAGCTCTGCTCGGACGGGTCACCGGTGTCGACGGTGTCCGCGATCACGGTGTCCGCCTCCGGCTCGCCTCGCTCGGCCTTCTCGCGCCTGTTGTCTCCGTCGGCCATGACCTGATCCGCCTTCGCGACCGGCGAGTCCTCGCCGTCGTCGGCCACGTCGACGGCAGCCGTACCACGTTCCGCCACCGTCGTTCCTGCCTCCCCATCCGTTACGCGCTGTGCGACAGCTCACCCAATTGTGCCCACAGTCCGGCACCGAGCACGACACACGGTCGTGCGCGATGGTTGTGCGTGATCAGCGTCCCAGACGCCCGCGGACCATGCCTACCAGGGAGTTGAGTTCCTGGATGCGCATCTTCTTCGCGGCCAGGACGAACACGGCCAGCAGGACGATCCCGCCCGCGACCAGGGACGCCAGGGAGCCGAGGACGCCGTAGCCGAGGGCCTGGAGGATCGCGTAGCCGACCGCTCCGCCGAGGAGGGCGGCGGGCACCGCGGCGAGCGAGAGGCGGGCGTACGTGCGCAGGACGCGGCTGCCGTCCAGGTCGCCGCCGAGCCGGCTGCGCAGTCGGCGCCAGGCGACACCGACGCCGATGGCGTAGGCGAGGCCGTACGAGGCGGCCATGCCGGTGACCGCCCAGCGGTCGGGCAGCACGACGAAGCAGACGGCGGAGGCGGCGGCGTTCACCGCGGCGACGATGACCGTGTTGTAGAACGGCGTCCGGGTGTCCTCGTAGGCGTAGAAGCCGCGCAGGACCACGTACTGCACCGAGTACGGGATGAGGCCGAGCCCGAAGGCCATCAGCATGTAGCCCATGGACTTGGCGGGGTCGGTGCCGGAGGAGCCGAAGATCAGGGTGCACATGGGGACGCCCAGCGCGAGGAAGCTGAACGCGAGCGGGACGATCGCGACCGCCGTGGTGCGCAGGCCCTGGGAGATGTCGTCCCGGATCGCGCCGTTGTCGCCCTCGTGGGCGGAGCGGGAGAGCCGGGGGAGAAGGGCGGCCATCAGGGAGACGGTGATGATGGCCTGGGGGAGGCCCCAGATGAGCTGGGCGTTGGAGTAGGCGGCGAAGCCGATGCCGTCGAGGCCGTCGGACTTCCCTGTGGCCGCCGTGGAGAGCTGGGAGACGACGAGCACGCCGGCCTGGTTGGCCAGGACGAAGAGGACGGTCCACTTGGCGAGGGTGAGGGACTTGCCGAGCCCCTTGCCGCGCCAGTCGAAGCGGGGCCGGATCCGGAACCCCGTCTCGCGCAGATAAGGGATCATCGCGAGCGCCTGGACGACGAGGCCGAGCAGGAACCCGATGCCGAGAAGCCGTTCGGCCTCCGGGGGGATCGTGTCGATGTCCATCTGCGAGCTCTTGGCGGTCCCGTAGACCCAGATGAACGTCACCAGCATGCCGATGATGACGATGTTGTTGAGGACCGGGGTCCACATCATCGCCCCGAACCTGCCGCGGGCGTTGAGGATCTGCCCCATCACCACGTGGATGCCCATGAAGAAGATGGTCGGCACGACGTACCGGACGAAGGTGACGGCCACGGCGTTGGCCTCGGCGTTGCCGGCGGTCTCTACCGACATCAACCGGACCAGCAGAGGGGCGGCCCAGACGGCGAGCGCCGTGAGCACCCCCAGAGCCACCATCACCAGCGTCAGAAGCCTGTTGGCGAAGGCCTCGCCGCCGTCCTCGTCGTTCTTCATGGCCCGAACGAGCTGCGGCACGAAGACCGAGTTCAGTCCGCCGCCGACGGTGAGGATGTAGATCATCGTCGGCAGGGTGATGGCGATCTGGAACGTGTCACCGAGGGGTCCGATGCCGATCGCCGCCACGATCAGCGCCGACCGGATGAACCCCGTCGCCCGCGACACCAGCGTTCCCGCCGCCATCACCGCGCTGGACTTCATCACGCCGGACAGCCGGCTGCCGCTCCGCTGCGGCGCTGCCGCCGGGACCGGAGCCGGCGGGGCCTGCTGAGCGGCCGGCGGTGCGGCGGAGTCCGGAGCCTGGAAGGCCTCGGTCTGCTGGTCCCGGTACAGGTGCGCGAACGCGTCGGTCTGCTGCAGGTCCTCGCGCTCACCCTGGAGGGCACCCTGGTCACCGTGGTGGCCCTGGTACCCCTGCGTCTGCCGTCCGTCCCAGTCCCGCGCGTCGTCCTCCCCGGCCCGGCTCACCAGGTCGTCCACGCCGGTGAACTGCGTGGTCGCCGGGTCGTCCCCGTAGGGCAGGTGCCGGAAGGGGCCCTCGGCCTCCGGGGGCGGGGTCTGCGCCCAGACGCGCGGGTCGGGGGCGTAGGGGCCCGGCGGGGGCTGCTGGTAGAGCGGGGCCTGCGGCGGCAGGGCGCCGGGGGGCGGCGGGGGGTGGGCCGCCCGGTCGTAGAGCGCCTCGGTCACGGGGTCGTGGGCGGCGGCGTCCTGGGCCCGGTAGGGGTCGTGGTCGTACGCGTCCTGGACGTAGGGGTCCGGGGCGGCGGGCTGCGGCGTGCGACCGTCCGGGCCGCTGCCGCCCGACTGCCCCTGACCGCGATCACCGTCGTACGGCGCGTTCATGGATTACCCCACCTCATCGTCCCCGGCCACGCGGCCACGCCATCGATCAACGGTCCACCTTCTCACCCGTGCCCGACGGCTCCGTGCTTTCCGGAGCGGTGTCAGGCCGGGGGTCACTCGGCTGCCCTGGGCCGTCGTCCCCCTCGGCCGCGGGGCCGGTGGGTCCCTCGGGGTCCTCCTCCGCCGGTGCCTCCCGTGCGGCGCGCTTGCGCTTGCCGTACATGCGGATCCCGGCGAGGACGAGCAGCAGCAACCCACCCGCGATGACCAGCATGACCGTCGGCGTGACCTCGGTGACGTCGACCCCGAAGGTGATCGGCTCACCATAGGGGGTTCCGTCGGCCGTGAAGAGCTGGGCGGTGACCTTGGCCGGGCCGTTCGCCTTGACGGTGGTGGCGAACTTGACGGACTGGCTGTGGCCCCCGGACACCTCGATCCGCTGGGGATCGCCGACGTCCAGCCGGGTGTCGCGGTCCGACACCAGCTTCAGGGTCAGGTTCTCGACGCCCTGGACCAGGTTGTTCTGCACGGTCACCGGGATGGTGGCGCTGCGCCCGGAGAGCGTGGCGTCGGACTTGGGGATCAGGTGGACCTTGTCCGTGAGCCCCTGGAGGTAGCTCTCCACGGCGGCCCGGTAGCCGGACGCCCCGCTCGCGTCGCCGCGCCAGGAGTTGGACAGGGAGCGGTTGATCGCGCTACCGAAGGGGGTCGTCACCCGGTCGGGCTCGGACAGGATCACCTGGAACCGGTCGAGCATGCCCTGGGTGGTCCCGAGGTCCCGGAACGCGGAGACGGGCAGTTCCTGCTTCGACAGCCGCTTCGGATAGGCGCCGGCGCCCGGGATCCGGGTGGTGGCCCGGGGGTCCGGGGTGGCGTCGGCCGCCTCGTCCAGATCCGCGGGGGAGGACCAGCGCTGGTCGGAGAGCGCGTCGATCGCGCGCGCCATCGACTGGGCCTGGCTGACGGACGGCATCCGCTGCGGGGCGACGACGATGCTGCGCTGCTTGCCCGGTTCCTGGAGGGTGATCGCCAGGCTCTGGGCCAGGAACTCCTGGACCGCCCGGGTGGAGCTCTCGGCCGAGGTCAGATCGCCCTCGAAGGCGGTCGACAGGCCCGCGTCGGCGACGACCGCCTTGGTTCCGCCGCCGACGGCGCGCACGGCGGTCGGCGTGTAGGTGAGGGAGTCCTTGAGGCTGTCGCTGCGGGCCAGGACGGTGTCGGCGCCGGCCGAGGTGGCGGTCTGGACGATCGCCGGGTCCACGGCGCCCTCGGCGGGCCACGCGTAGTCGGTCGACACCTCCTCGTCGAGGAGGATCGACTCCACGGTCGTCTCCGCCCGCTCGGTGGCCGTCTTGAGGTGGTTCAGCGACCCGACGACCGGGGTGCCGTGATGCGCCAAGGAGGCCACGTCGGTGTCGCCGAAGGGCAGCGCGACGATCTTCTTCCCGGCCACGGCCTTCTCGAGGTCGGCCAGCCACTGGTCGGCGAGCTTCTTGTTCCGGTCCGACCGGGGGGAGTCGTCGTCCTTGACCAGGTAGGGCTTCCGCATGGCCTCGACGGAGGCGAGGAGGTCGGGGTCGAGGACCCAGGTGACGGGAAGGTCGGCGCCGAGCGACACCATCTGCTGGAGCCGCCCGCCGGGAGCGATCTCCTCGGCGAGCTCGTCGTCCTCGAAGGTGGGGGTCTGGGCCTCGTCGGAGGCCGTCTCGGCGGTCAGGTGCGCGGAGGAGATCAGCGGCCAGAGGTACGTCATCCGGGTCCGGCGTTCGGTGTCCTCCGGCTGCCAGGGCAGGAACGTCCGCTGGATGCCGAGGACCTCCTCCCCGTTCCCTCCGGTCTCGCCGCTCAACGACACGCCCAGCTGGTAGATCCCGTCGCCACCGAGGTCCAGGGCGTCGGCGGGAAGGGTGATGCTGAACCCGTGGGGCACCCCGGGAGCGAGCCGGGCGAACGACTTCCTGTACTTGCCGTCGGCGACCTCCTCGCCGTCCGTCCAGGGAGCGAACTCCTTCTCCTGCTTCGTCGCGTCCTCGATCGCGCTCCGGCTGTCCAGCTCGGCGCCCACCCGGATGCCGACGTGCGCGTCGGTGACGGGCCGCTCGCCCTTGTTGGTGACGGTGCCGGAGACGGTGATGCGGTCGCCCTCGCGCGGGGCGGCCGGGGACAGCGCGTCGAGGGAGACGTCGACGGTGCGCGGGCCCGTGACGTCGGGAGCAGCGGCCGCCGGGGACGCGGCGGTCACCTGGAGGAGACCGGCGAGCAGCGGCAGCCCGGTGAGCACGGTGAGGGTCGTCCGCCGCCACCCGCGTCGGGCGGGTGGGGGAGGAGGTCCCTGGGTGTCTGCCGCCTCGGCCACGCGTTCGCCCGTCCTCGTCGTCATCGGTCTCGTCGTCGGTGTCGTGTGGTCGGTGCCTTCGGTGGTCCTCGGCGATCGCGGTGGACCACGGTGTACGTCCCCGCATGGTAACGAGACCTGCTGTGGTGGTGCGCCACATGATCGCGGCCGCAGGCGTCCGTCCGGGGCCGCGCACGGGGTGGCGGCCGGATGTGAGGCGTGTGACGGGTGGGAATCCCGGGCGACCCGTCCGGTGCGGGCACGTACTCTTTTCTGTTGTGCCGAACGACCACGAAGACACCCCCAGCGCCCTGAGTCAGGTGCAGCGCCGCGCGGTCAGCGAACTGCTGCGCGTCTCCCCCGTCGCCGACGAGCTCGCCCGCCTCTTCGAGCAGGCGGGCTTCCACCTCGCCCTGGTGGGCGGCTCGGTCCGCGACGCGCTGCTCGGCCGGCTCGGCAACGACCTCGACTTCACCACCGACGCCCGCCCCGAGGACGTCCTCAGGATCGTCCGCCCCTGGGCGGACGCCGTGTGGGAGGTCGGGATCGCGTTCGGGACCGTGGGCTGCCAGAAGGAGGCCCGGGTCGGGGACGTCGACCAGAGCTTCCAGATCGAGGTCACGACCTACCGTTCGGAGGCGTACGACCGCACCTCGCGCAAGCCGGAGGTGTCCTACGGCGACTCCATCGAGGCCGACCTGGTCCGTCGCGACTTCACCGTCAACGCGATGGCCGTAGCGCTCCCCGAGAAGCGGTTCGTCGACCCGTACGGCGGGCTGGAGGACCTGGCGGCCGGTGTGCTGCGCACGCCCGGCACCCCGCAGGAGTCGTTCTCCGACGACCCGCTGCGCATGATGCGGGCGGCCAGGTTCGCGGCCCAGCTCGACTTCGCGCCGGCGCCCGAGGTGGTCGCCGCGATGACGGAGATGGCCGAGCGCATCGACATCATCTCCGCGGAGCGGGTGCGTGACGAGCTCAACAAACTCGTCCTCTCCGCACACCCCCGCAAGGGCCTGGCCCTCCTCGTCGACACCGGCCTGGCCGACCGGGTGCTGCCCGAGCTGCCCGCGCTGCGCCTGGAGAGCGACGAGCACCACCGGCACAAGGACGTCTACGAGCACTCGCTGACCGTCCTGGAGCAGGCCATCGACCTGGAGCAGGACGGCCCCGACCTGACCCTGCGCCTGGCCGCGCTGCTCCACGACATCGGCAAGCCGCGGACCCGGCGCTTCGAACCGGACGGCGGGGTCTCCTTCCACCATCACGAGGTCGTCGGCGCGAAGATGACCAAGAAGCGCATGACCGCGCTGAAGTACTCCAACGATCTGGTCAAGGACGTGTCCCGGCTGGTCGAGTTGCACCTGCGGTTCCACGGCTACGGCACCGGGGAGTGGACCGACTCGGCCGTGCGCCGGTACGTCCGGGACGCCGGCCCGCTCCTCGACCGGCTGCACAAGCTGACCCGCTCCGACTGCACGACCCGCAACAAGCGGCGCGCCAACGCCCTCGCCCGCGCCTACGACGGGATCGAGGAGCGGATCGCCCGGCTCCAGGAGCAGGAGGAGCTGGACG
Source organism: Streptomyces sp. NPDC060194 (assembly GCF_042728285.1). Taxonomy (NCBI): domain Bacteria; kingdom Bacillati; phylum Actinomycetota; class Actinomycetes; order Kitasatosporales; family Streptomycetaceae; genus Streptomyces; species Streptomyces sp. NPDC060194. The sequence continues at coordinate 11,252 of NZ_JBHWZH010000054.1, forward strand.
CGATCCGCCCCGACCTGGACGGCAACCAGATCATGGAGATCCTGGACGTGCGCCCCGGCCCGGTCATCGGCAGGGCCTACGCCTTCCTGCTCGACCAGCGGCTGGAGCACGGGCCGATGGAGCACGACGAGGCCGTCACGGCGCTCAGGAAGTGGTGGGCCGACCAGCCGCGGTGAGGCGATGTTTCACGTGAAACATCGCCCACGCGACGGCGGCGTAGAGGACGGCCACCCCGACGACCAGGACCGCTGACCGGCCGTCCGGCGGCAGGACCAGGGCGGCCACCGCGGCCGCGGCGACGAAGGCGACGTTGAACAGCACGTCGTAGAGCGCGAAGACCCGGCCGCGGTAGGAGTCCTCGACGGACGTCTGGACGACCGTGTCCGTGGCGATCTTCGCGCCCTGGCTGGTGAAGCCCAGGACGAAGGCCGCGGCCACGATCGGGCCCGGGGCGAACGTCAGGCCGAGGGCCGGCGTCAGGACGGCGGCGGCCGCGGCGCAGGCGGCGATCCAGCCGAAGGTGCCCCGTCGCGCCACGGCCCAGGGGGTGACCACGGCGGCGGCGAAGAAGCCCGCGCCCGACACCACGGCGACGAAGCCGAGCAGGGCGAGACCGCCGGAGGGGCCGTCGCCCCAGGCGTAGCGGCAGAGCATGAGGACCGTCACCGTCAGGGCGCCGTAGCAGAACCGCAGGGCGGTCATCGCCGTCAGCGCCCGGGCCGCGGGCGGACGCGCGGCCAGATGGCGCAGGCCCGCGACGAGGCCGTGCGCCGTCTCCGCCAGCGCCGCGCCCAGGGGAAGCCGCGCCGCCCGGACCTGCTCCGGGCCGAGCAGGTCCGCGGCCATGCGCAGGGACGCGAGGGCCGCGCTCAGGTAGAGCGCGGCGGCGACGAGCACGACGGCCGCGTCGGAGTCCGGCCCGACCAGGCTGACCGCGAAGGCCAGCGCGCCACCGGCCGTCGCGGCGAGGGTGCCGGCCGTCGGGGAGAGCGCGTTGGCCGTCACCAGCTGTCCGGCGCCGACGACGCGGGGCAGGGCGGCGGAGAGCCCCGCCAGGACGAAACGGTTCACGGCGGTGACGGTGAGGGCGGAGGCGTAGAAGAGCCCGTCCGGCGCCCCGGCGGTGATCAGCACGGCGGTGAGGACGTTGAGGGCCACCCTGAGCAGGTTGCCGAGGAGCAGGACCTGGCGGCGCCGCCACCGGTCGAGCAGCACCCCGGCGAACGGCCCCACCAGCGAGTACGGCAGCAGCAGGACGGCCATGGCCGAGGCGATGGCGGCGGCCGAGGTCTGGCTCTCCGGGGAGAACACGACGTACGCGGCGAGGGCCACCTGGAAGACGCCGTCCGCGCCCTGGGAGAGCAGCCGGACGGCCAGCAGACGGCGGAAATCGCGAACCCTGAGCAGGACCCGCAGGTCAGCGACGGCGTACATGGAGGTCAGCGTCACATACGCGGAGGGTCCCCGGGCAGATCGCCCGGGGACCCTTCACCGTCGAGGGACGAGCGGTCAGCGCTCGACCTCGCCCGCGATGAACTTCTCGACGTTCTCCAGGGCCTCGTCGTCGAAGTACTGCACCGGCGGGCTCTTCATGAAGTAGCTCGACGCGGAGAGGATCGGGCCGCCGATACCGCGGTCCTTGGCGATCTTCGCCGCGCGGAGGGCGTCGATGATGACACCGGCGGAGTTCGGGGAGTCCCAGACCTCCAGCTTGTACTCGAGGTTCAGCGGGACGTCGCCGAAGGCACGACCCTCCAGGCGGACGTACGCCCACTTGCGGTCGTCCAGCCAGGCCACGTAGTCGGAGGGGCCGATGTGGACGTTGTCCTCGCCCAGCTCGCGGTCGCGGATCTGCGAGGTGACGGCCTGCGTCTTGGAGATCTTCTTCGACTCCAGGCGGTCGCGCTCCAGCATGTTCTTGAAGTCCATGTTGCCGCCGACGTTCAGCTGCATGGTGCGCTCCAGGCGGACCCCGCGGTCCTCGAAGAGCTTGGCCATCACGCGGTGCGTGATGGTCGCGCCCACCTGGGACTTGATGTCGTCACCGACGATCGGGACGCCCGCCTCGGTGAACTTGTCCGCCCACTCCTTGGTGCCGGCGATGAAGACCGGGAGGGCGTTGACGAAGGCGACCTTGGCGTCGATGGCGCACTGCGCGTAGTACTTCGCGGCGTCCTCGGAGCCCACGGGCAGGTAGCAGACGAGGACGTCGACCTGCTGGTCCTTGAGGACCTGGACGACGTCGACGGGCGCCTCGGCGGACTCCTCGATCGTCATCCGGTAGTACTTGCCGAGCCCGTCGAGGGTGTGGCCGCGCTGCACGGTCACGCCCTTGTTCGGGACATCGCAGATCTTGATGGTGTTGTTCTCGCTGGCGCCGATGGCGTCCGCGAGGTCGAGACCGACCTTCTTCGCGTCGACATCGAAGGCGGCGACGAACTCGACGTCACCCACGTGGTAGTCGCCGAACTGGACGTGCATGAGGCCGGGCACCTTGGCCGCCGGGTCGGCGTCCTTGTAGTACTCGACGCCCTGGACCAGCGAGGCGGCGCAGTTGCCGACGCCGACGATGGCTACGCGAACCGAACCCATTCCGGGTGCTCCCTGTGTGTTCTCGTTCGAGGCCCCTCGTGTGCGGGGCCTCATTTGGCGGTCTCCTCGGACGGGTCCGGCGGGGGCGGGTCGCCCCGACGCCGGCTCTGGCCGTCCGTCTCGCTTGAGATGTCCTGCTCGGCGGCGCTCGCGGGGGACCGTCGCCGGTCCCGCCCCGCACGCTCGCTCTCGATGAGCTCGTTCAGCCAGCGCACCTCGCGCTCCACGGACTCCATGCCGTGGCGCTGCAGCTCAAGCGTGTAGTCGTCGAGTCGCTCCCTGGTCCTGGCCAGGGAGACGCGCATCTTCTCCAGGCGCTCCTCGAGCCGGCTGCGGCGTCCTTCGAGGACCCGCATCCGTACCTCGCGCTCCGTCTGGCCGAAGAAGGCGAACCGGGCGGCGAAGCTCTCGTCCTCCCAGGTGTCCGGACCGGTGTGCGAGAGCAGCTCCTCGAAGTGCTCCTTGCCGTCGGCCGTCAACCTGTAGACGATCTTGGCGCGTCGTCCTGCGAGTGAAGCCGCGAGCGCGTCCTCGGGACCGCTGCCCTCCTCCTCGATCAACCATCCGTTGGCGACGAGGGTCTTGAGACAGGGATAGAGCGTCCCGTAGCTGAACGCACGGAAGATGCCCAGCGACGTGTTGAGACGTTTTCGCAGCTCGTAGCCGTGCATGGGGGATTCGCGGAGAAGTCCGAGAACGGCGAACTCGAGGATGCCGGATCGTCGGCTCACTCGCTGTCACCCCTCTCCCCCACGCACCATGACGCGCTGATGTATCGACTCGATACATCCAGACGATAGAACGGCAGTCGGAGTGCGACAAGCGCACGCAAGGTGAGCGACGTCACATCACCGTTCTGCAGGGCGTGACTTGCCTGATTTGGGGTGAACCTGGGCGCTGTTCGAGTTTTGACCGTGCGTAGTCTGTGCGGCATGCACATCACCGGGACTCCTGAGACGCCGGAGGGCGTCGGAGTTCCGGCAGTGGTACGGACGGGTCCGGGGAGGGACGCGCCCGCATCTCGGGGGGACTGGAACTCAACTGCCGCTTCCAGGCGTTGTCGCCTGCCCGAGGAGTAATCGTTCGATGAGCGAGCACCGTCGCAAACCTCCGCAGCCCACGGGCGGCGGACGTGCCGCGGCTCGGCGCGGAACCACCGGATCGCCCTCCGGACGCCGCGCCGCACCGCGAGGCAGTGTCACCGGATCACCGTCGGCCGCACCCGGCGAGCCGTCCGAGTGGGGCGGCAGGGCGGCCGCCCGCCGCGCCGCCAAGCAGGGAGCCGGGGCCACCGCGGCCCGCCCCGCAGGCCGGCGCGCTGCCGGCGCGCAGGGCGGCGGCCCGGGAGCCGGCCGCGGCAGCGGGCCGGCCGGGAAGCGGCTGGTCGACTTTCCGCGCAGCGGCCGCCAGGGGTGGCAGCGCTGGATCCCCTCGTGGCGTCAGACCACCAGCCTCTGCCTGGGTCTGATCGGCTCCATGATGGCGGCCGCCGGAATCGCCTACGCGATGGTCGGCACACCCGACCCGCAGGCCTCCGCCAAGGCGCAGAACAACGTCTTCCTGTGGTCCGACGGCTCTCAGATGGCCGCCACGGGCGGTGAGTACAACCGGCAGAACCTGGACTTCGAGGAGATTCCTCGCGCGATGCAAGACGCCGTGATCTCCGCCGAGAACAAGACCTTCTGGCAGGACAAGGGCGTCGACCCGATGGGCATCGGCCGGGCCCTGTTCAACATGGCCAGGGGCGGCAACACCCAGGGCGGCTCCACCATCACGCAGCAGTACGTGAAGAACGCGCGGCTCGGCGACCAGTCGCAGACCCTGAGCCGAAAGTTCAAGGAGCTGTTCATCTCCATCAAGGTCGGCCGCACCGAGGACAAGTCGGAGGTCCTCGCCGGCTACCTGAACGTCTCCTACTACGGCCGCGGCGCCTACGGTCTGCAGGCGGCGTCCCGGGCCTACTTCGACAAGGACGCCGGCGAGCTCGACCCCAGCGAGTGCGCCTTGCTCGCCACCGTCCTCAAGGGCGCCACCTACTACGACCCGGCGGGCGCGACGGCGATCGACCCGGCCGCCACCCGCGAGGCGAACCAGGACCGCGCCGAGAGGCGCTGGAAGTGGATCCTCGACCAGGAGGTCAAGGACGGGAAGCTCACCGCCCAGCAGCGCGCGAAGTACACGAAGTTCCCTCGCGTCGAACCGCCGCGCAAGAGCGCGCAGCTCAGCGGCCAGACGGGCTACCTGGTCGATCTCGCCGAGCGCTACATCCTCCGGGACAGCAACAACACCGGCGTCACCAAGGAAGACCTGGTCCGCGGCGGCTACACGATCCAGACCACCTTCGACAAGAAGAAGGTGAACGAGCTGGAGAAGGCCGTGAAGAAGGTGCGGGCGGAGCACATCAAACCCAAGCTCCGCCCCACCAAGGACACTTTCGTCCAGTTCGGCGGTGCCTCGGTGGACCCGAAGGACGGGGCGATCGTCGCGATCTACGGCGGTGAGGACGCCACCAAGCACTTCTCCAACAACGCCGACTACACCGGCGCGCAGATCGGCTCCACGTTCAAGCCCTTCGTCCTGGCGGCGGCGATGCGCGACGGTGTGCGCAATCCCGACGGCGGCCCGGAGCAGAGCCGGAGCGAGCGCACGCAGATCTCGCCCAAGAGCCTCTACAGCAGCACGAACAAGCTGAAGATCCAGGACTACGACGGGAGCATCTGGACCAACGAGAAGGGCGAGCAGTGGCGTCAGGCCAATGACGGGCAGGAGTCCTACGGCGAGGCCCCGAAGCACCTCATCACGCTCCGAGAGGCCATGAAGGTGTCGGCCAACTCGCCGTTCGTCCAGCTCGGGATGGACGTCGGGCTCGACAAGGTCAGGCAGGCCGCCGAGGACGCGGGGCTGAGCGGCGACAACCTCTCGGGCTCGGACTACCCCTCCTTCTCCATCGGCACCTCCGACCCGAGCGCGATCCGCATGGCCGGGGCGTACAGCACGTTCGCTGCCAGCGGGAAGCAGCACGACCCGTACTCCGTGAAGTGGGTCAAGGACGGAGACGACAAGGTCTTCGAGCACGACGGCAAGCCGGAGCGGGCCTTCGACCCCGAGATCGCCGACAACGTCACGAACGTTCTGAAGACGGTGGTGGACGAGGGCACGGGAACGACGGCCAAGCTCCCGGGCCGCGAGGTGGCCGGCAAGACCGGTACGACCGACGGCAACAAGTCCGCCTGGTTCGTGGGGTACACCCCGCAGCTGTCCACGGCGATCAGCATGTACCGCCTGGACGACGCGGAGAACTCCAAGACCCCCGGCTTCCAGAAGATGTTCGGCACGGGCGGCCAGGACAAGATCCACGGCTCGTCCTTCCCGGCGGAGATCTGGCACGACTACATGGCCGACGCCATGAAGGGCAAGCCGGTCATCCCCTTCCCCGGGCCGCAGCCGCTCGGCGAGATCATCGGCACGCCGCCGCCGGCCCCCACGCCCACTCCCACGCCCACCCCGACGCCCTCCGACACGCCCACTCCGACGCCCACCCCCTCGCCGAGTTCGCCCTCGCCGAGTCAGCCCAGCCCCAGCTGCCGCCCGTTCGACTGGCAGTGCGAGCAGGGTCAGGACGGTGGTGCCGACGGTGGCGGGGACAACGGTGGGAACGGCGGGCAGCAGCCCGTGACGCCGACCCCGTCCCTCCCGGGTGTCGACGGCGGCACCGGCGACGACCAGGGCAACGACAACCAGGGCCAGGACAACGGAGGCGGTTTCTTCGGCGGACCCGGCGGCTGACCGCCGGGGTGACCCGAGCAAGGCGTCCGGGGCGGGGTGTTTCACGTGAAACGCCCCGCCCCGGACGTTTCACGTGAAACATCGGGACGGTGACGTTTCACGTGAAACATTCCGGCCGACCGCCACGACGGAGATCGGCGCCCGGTGCGGCAGGATGTCCGGCATGAAGAGCGCGCAGCCAGAGCAGCCCGTACGGCCGACCCGCGAGGACGAGGTGGCGGCCGCCGGAAGCGAGCTGTTCGGCGGACCCGTCGGCCGCCGCGCCGTCCTCGGCCTCCACCCCCTCTCCCCCGTGCGCGTCGTCGCGCTGGTCATGATCGGGATGTTCGCGCTCGGCATGGTGCAGAAGGTCCCGTGCTACGACTGGGCGTGGTTCGAGGGGGCGGCATCCCAGTACACGCACGCCTGCTACTCGGACATCCCGCACCTCTACGCCGGCCGCGGGTTCGCCGACGGCCTGCTCCCGTACTTCGACCGCATCCCGAACAGCGACATGGGATATCTCGAGTACCCGGTCCTGACCGGGCTCTTCATGCAGGTGGCGGCGTGGTTCTCGCCCGACGGGGGCACGATCCGCCATCAGGAGCAGCTCTACTGGCTGGTCAACGCCGGAATGCTCATGACCTGCGCCGTGATCATCGCCGTGTGCGTGGCGCGGACCCACCGGCGGCGGCCCTGGGACGGGCTCCTGGTCGCACTGGCTCCCGCGTTCGCGCTCACGTCCACCATCAACTGGGACCTGTTCGCCGTGGCGCTGACGGCCGCCGCCCTGCTCATGTGGTCCCGCGGCCGGCCGCTGGCGTTCGGCGTGCTGATCGGTCTCGCCACCGCGGCGAAGCTGTACCCGCTGTTCGTCCTGGGACCGCTGCTCGTGCTCTGCTGGCGGGCCGGAGCCTGGCGGCCCTATCTCGTCGCGCTCGGTGGGGCGGTGGGATCGTGGCTGGCGGTGAACGTGCCGGTGATGCTGCTGGCCTGGGACGGCTGGTCGAAGTTCTACTCCTTCAGCCAGGAGCGCGGCATCGACTTCGGGTCGTTCTGGCTGATCCTCTCGCAGCGGTTCGGGTGGAGCATCCCCGTGGAGACGGTCAACACCGTCTCCACGCTACTGATGCTGGTCGCCTGCCTCGGGATCCTGGCCCTCGGTCTCACCGCACCGCGCCGGCCGCGCTTCGCCCAGCTCGCCTTCCTGGTTGTGGCGGCGTTCGTCCTCACCAACAAGGTCTACTCACCGCAGTACGTGCTGTGGCTCATCCCGCTGGCCGTCCTCGCCCGGCCGCGCTGGCGGGACTTCCTGATCTGGCAGGCCTGCGAGGTCGCCTACTTCCTGGCCATCTGGATGCACCTCGCGTACACGTCGACGGGGGACGGCCGGCAGGGGCTGCCGCAGGAGGGCTACCACCTCGCGATCCTGCTGCACCTGCTCGGCACCCTCTACCTCTGCGCCGTCGTCGTGCGGGACGCCCTGCTCCCGGAACGCGACGTCGTGCGGCGCGACGGGTCGGACGATCCGTCGGGAGGCGTCCTGGACGGGGCGCCCGACGTGTTCGTGCTCGGACAGGCGGCACACCCGCCGCGGCACGCCGCGCACAGCGAGGAGGGCCCCGCGGTGCACTGGGGGGCGGGACAGACCGGCTGAGGCCTCCGGGGACGCGTTCCCGGAGGCGCGGGACACAAGGGCCTAGTGGTCGACGAGCCGGTCGTACTGGGTCGTCGTGTGCCGCAGGTGGGCCACCAGTTCGTCGCCCACCTTCGGCTCGGCGGCGTCCGACGGCACGAACAGGATCGAGACCTGCATGTGCGGCGGTTCGGCGAACCAGCGCTGCTTGCCGGCCCAGACGAACGGGGCCAGGTTGCGGTTGACCGTCGCGAGCCCGGAGCGCGCGAGCCCCTTGGCCCGTGGCATCACGCCGTGGAGCGCCTTCGGCGACTCCAGGCCCACTCCGTGGGAGGTCCCGCCGGCTACGACGACGAGCCAACCCTCCCCGGCCGTCTTCTGCTGGCGGTAGCCGAACCGGTCACCCCGGTTCACCGGGGTCACGTCGAGGACGGTGCCCCGGTACTGGGTGGCCTCGTGGTCGCCCAGCCACAGCCGGGTGCCGATCCGGGCCCGGAACCGGGTCTGCGGGAACTGCTGCTGCAGCCGGGCCAGCTCCTCGGCCCTCAGGTGGCTGACGAACATGGTGTGGAGCGGCAGCCGGGCGTTGCGGAGCCGGTCCATCCAGCCGATGACCTCCTCCACCGCGTCCGTTCCGTCGGTCCGGTCCAGCGGCAGGTGGATCGCGAAGCCCTCCAGGCGCACGTCCTCGATGGCCGCGTGCAGCTGCGGCAGGTCCTGCTCGCCGATGCCGTGGCGCTTCATCGAGCTCATCACCTCGACGACGACGCGCGCGCCGACCAGGGCATGCACGCCGTCCACCGAGGAGACCGTGCGCACCACGCGGTCCGGGAGCGGCACCGGCTCCTCGCCGCGCCGGAACGGCGTCAGGACCATCAGGTCGCCGCTGAACCAGTCGCGGATGCGCGCGGCCTCGTAGGTGGTCCCGACGGCCAGGATGTCGGAGCCGAAGCGGGTGGCCTCCTCGGCCAGCCGCTCGTGGCCGAAGCCGTACCCGTTGCCCTTGCAGACCGGCACGATGCCGGGGAACTGGTCGAGAACCTGCTTGTGGTGCGCCCGCCAGCGAGCGGTGTCGACGTAGAGGGTGAGCGCCATGGCCGGTTCGGAACCTTTCTGCGGGGAGGAGTGGGGCGGAGGAGGCGTGCGGTAGGAGCAGTCTGCTCGGTCAGCGGCGGGACATGTAGATGTCGAGCGCCTTGTGGAGCAGCTTGTTGAGGGGGAAGTCCCACTCGCCGAGGTACTCGGCGGCCTCGCCGCCGGTGCCCACCTTGAACTGGATCAGCCCGAAGAGGTGGTCGGTCTCGTCGAGGGAGTCGCTGATGCCGCGCAGGTCGTAGACGGTCGCGCCCAGCGCGTAGGCGTCCTGCAGCATCCGCCACTGCATGGCGTTCGACGGGCGCACCTCGCGGCCGATGTTGTCGGAGGCGCCGTAGGAGTACCAGACGTGCCCGCCGACGACGAGCATGGTAGCCGCCGAGAGGTTGACCCCGTTGTGGCGGGCGAAGTACAGCCGCATGCGGTTGGGGTCCTCGGAGTTCAGGGCCGTCCACATGCGCTGGAAGTAGGAGAGCGGGCGCGGCCGGAAGTGGTCGCGGATCGCGGTGATCTCGTAGAGCCGCTGCCACTCGGCGAGGTCGTCGTAGCCGCCCTGGACGACCTCGACGCCGGCCTTCTCGGCCTTCTTGATGTTGCGGCGCCACAGCTGGTTGAAGCCCTTCTGGACCTCGTCGAGCGAGCGGCCCGCGAGCGGCACCTGGAACACGTAGCGGGGCTGGACGTCGCCGAAGCCGGCGCCGCCGTCCTCGCCCTGCTGCCAGCCCATGCGCCGCAGCCGGTCGGCGACCTCGAAGGCGCGCGGCTCGATGAAGTCGGCCTCCACGTCCCGCAGCCGCTTGACGTCGGGGTCCTGGATGCCCTTCTTGATCGAGGCCGACTCCCAGCGCCGGATGACGACCGGCGGGCCCATCTTCACGGAGAAGGCACCCTGCTGCTTCAGGTGGGCGAGCATGGGCTGGAGCCACTCGTCGAGGTTCGGGGCGTACCAGTTGATGACCGGGCCCTCGGGCAGGTAGGCCAGGTAGCGCTTCACCTTGGGCAGCTGCCGGTACAGCACCAGGCCGGCGCCGACGAGCTCGCCGTGCCGGTCGAACCAGCCCAGGTTCTCCGAGCGCCACTCGGTCTTCACGTCCGCCCACGCCGGGACCTGGCAGTGACTGGCCGACGGCAGGCTCTGGACGAACGCCAGATGCTGCTCACGGCTGATGGTCCTCAGGGTCAGGCTCATTCGGGGCGCTCCTCAGCAGGCGAATCCGCTTCGGCCGAAGCCTACTGCGAGCACGGTGCGAGCCGAGCGGCCGTACGCGACCTGATCTGCCGCTGTACGGCCGCCGAGGGGGAGAAGCCCGGTCCGGACGGGCCCGGGCCGGGGGCGGTCGGCGGCGTCAGAAGAGGCCGCCGTGGGCGAGGCCGAGGCCGAAGCCGACGGCCGAGGCGCCCAGCCCGAGGATCAGGAGGAACCGCTCGCGGGTCGTGGCGGAGATGTACTGCCCGTACCCGCCGGTCGCGATGCCCACGAGGCCGGCCCAGGAACTGAGGTGGTGCAGGTGGTGGAACTGGGCGGTGACCACGGCCACGAGGCCGAGTACCAGGGTGACCGCGACGAGGGTGTCCTGCATCGGGTGGGGCTTGCCGTCGGTGGCGAAGAGCGAGTGGGTGGGGTCGGGACGCACTGCCTGTGCCATGGAGACCTCCTGGTGGACGATGGCGCGCTGTGACGCCGTTCACATCCGCTGCCTACAGACTGCGTCCCCCGGCGGCCGGATTTCAACCGGAAGGCTCGGTGCGGGTACTCTGTACGGTCTGCACCGGTGTCTGCCCTGGCCCTGACCCGAGGCTCCTCGAACGTGGGGCCGATTGTCAGTGGTGGCCGATACCGTTGCACACGCATCACGACCCTCCTGCCACGGAATGACCGTGGCCGCTGAGTCCAAAGGAGGTGGGTTCCACATGCGTCGTTACGAAATGATGGTCATCCTCGACCCCGATCTCGAGGAGCGCGCTGTCTCCCCGCTGATCGAGAACTTCCTCTCCGTCGTCCGTGAGGGCAACGGAAAGGTCGAGAAGGTCGACACCTGGGGCCGCCGTCGTCTCTCGTACGAGATCAAGAAGAAGCCCGAGGGCATCTACTCGGTCATCGACCTGCAGGCCGAGCCTGCGGTCGTCAAGGAGCTCGACCGGCAGATGAACCTGAACGAGTCGGTCCTCCGGACCAAGGTCCTCCGTCCCGAGATGCACTGAGCTTTCCCAGCTCAGAGCCGTTCGGGATTCGAGTAGCAGCAAGCAGCCAGCAGCAACCCGCCGAGAGGTTCCCCCATGGCAGGCGAGACCGTCATCACGATTGTCGGCAATCTTGTCGACGATCCCGAGCTGCGCTTCACCCCTTCCGGTGCGGCGGTCGCGAAGTTCCGTGTCGCGTCCACCCCCCGCATCTTCGACCGGCAGACCAACGAGTGGAAGGACGGCGAAGGCCTGTTCCTCACCTGCTCGGTCTGGCGGCAGGCGGCGGAGAACGTCGCGGAGTCGCTCACGCGAGGCATGCGCGTCATCGTGCAGGGCCGGCTGAAGCAGCGGACGTACGACGACCGTGAGGGCGTCAAGCGGACGGTCTACGAGCTCGACGTCGAAGAGGTCGGCCCCAGCCTCAAGAACGCCACGGCCAAGGTCACCAAGACCTCCGGCCGCGGCGCTCAGGGCGGCCAGGGTGGCGGCGGATACGGCGGCGGCGGCCAGCAGGGCGGCGGCTGGGGTGGAAACTCCGGCGGCGGCCAGCAGGGCGGCGGAGCGCCGTCCGACGACCCGTGGGCGACCGGCGGAGGCAACTCCGGCGGTGGCCAGCAGGGCGGCGGCGGTGGCGGCTGGGGCGGGAACTCCGGTGGAGGCAACTCCGGCGGCGGCTACTCGGACGAGCCCCCCTTCTAGCAGCGGGGCACGTACCCACACTTCTTGATCACACAGGAGAGACACATGGCGAAGCCGCCTGTGCGCAAGCCGAAGAAGAAGGTTTGCGCGTTCTGCAAGGACAAGGTCGCGTACGTCGACTACAAGGACACGAACATGCTGCGGAAGTTCATTTCCGACCGCGGCAAGATCCGTGCCCGTCGCGTGACCGGCAACTGCACGCAGCACCAGCGTGACGTCGCCACGGCCGTCAAGAACAGCCGTGAGATGGCGCTGCTGCCCTACACGTCCACCGCGCGATAAGGGAAGGGTGACCGAACAATGAAGATCATCCTCACCCACGAGGTCTCCGGCCTCGGCACGGCCGGCGACGTCGTCGACGTCAAGGACGGCTACGCCCGCAACTACCTGGTCCCCCGCGGCTTCGCGCTGCGCTGGACCAAGGGTGGCGAGAAGGACGTGGCGCAGATCCGCCGCGCCCGCAAGATCCACGAGATCGCGACCATCGAGCAGGCCAACGAGATCAAGGCCAAGCTCGAGGGCGTGAACGTGCGTCTGGCCGTTCGCTCCGGCGACGCCGGCCGGCTGTTCGGCTCCGTGACCCTGGCCGACGTCGCCTCGGCGATCAAGTCCGCCGGTGGCCCGGACGTCGACAAGCGTCGCATCGAGGTCGGTTCGCCGATCAAGACCCTGGGCTCGCACCAGGTGTCCGTGCGTCTGCACCCCGAGGTGGCCGCCAAGGTCGCCGTCGAGGTCGTCGCCGCCTGAGCGCAGCGCGCCGCAGTGCAGTGAGAAGGGCCGCATCCTCCGGGGTGCGGCCCTTCTCCGATGCCGCGAGATGTTTCACGTGAAACCGGGGGACGTTTCACGTGAAACATCGGCCTGAGGCCTGAGGCCTGAGGTCCCCGGCCGGCCGGGGGTCCGGTCGCTCGCGGGCGGGTCCGGCCCGGGCTCAGCGGACGGCTCCGGTGACGATCCAGCGGCCGGAGCGGGCGCGGATCCACAGGGTCACCAGCCGCACCGCCATCATGAGCGACATCGCCCACCACAGCGCGCCCAGCCCGCCGCCGAGGACCGGCACGAGCAGCGCGACCGGGGTGAAGACGGCGAGCGTGACCAGCATGGCCCAGGCCAGGTACGTGCCGTCCCCCGCGCCCATCAGCACCCCGTCCAGCACGCAGACGACGCCGAACGCCGGCTGTCCGACCGCCACGGCGACCAGGGCCGGGAGCAGTGCGTCGACGACCGAGGCGTCGGTGGTGAAGAGCGGGACGAACAGGGGGCGGGCGGCGATCAGCAGCGTTCCGAGGACCACTCCGGCCACCAGACCCCACTGCACCATCCGGCGGCAGGCGTCCTTGGCGCCCTCCGCGTCCCCGGCACCGAGGTAGCGGCCGATGATCGCCTGTCCGGCGATGGCGATCGCGTCCAGGGACAGGGCGACGAGCATCCACAGGGAGAGCACGATCTGATGGGCCGCCACGTCGGCGTCGCCGAGGCGCGCGGCCACGGCGGTGGCGATCACGAGGATCGCGCGGAGCGAGAGCGTCCTGACGAGCAGGGGCACCCCCGCCTGGGCGCAGGCCCGGATCCCGGCCGCGTCCGGGCGCAGCGAGGCGCCGTGCCGGCGGGCGCCCCGCACCACCACGACAAGGTAGACGGCGGCCATGCCCCACTGGGCCGTGACCGTGCCCCAGGCCGAGCCCGCGACCCCGAGGCCGGCGCCGTACACCAGGCCGATGTTGAGGGCGCCGTTCACGGTGAAGCCGCCGACGGCCACGTAGAGCGGGGTACGCGTGTCCTGGAGGCCGCGGAGCACGCCGGTGGCGGCGAGGACGACCAGCATGGCGGGGATGCCGAGCGCCGAGATGCGCAGGTAGGTGGTGGCGTAGGGCGCGGCGGTGGGCGAGGCGCCGAGCAGGTCGATCAGGCCAGGGGCGGTCGGCAGGACGAACGCGACGACGCCCGCCCCGAGGAACAGGGCGAGCCAGATCCCGTCCATGCCCTGGCGGATCGCGGCCTGGACGTCGCCCGCTCCGACCCGGCGGGCCACGGCCGCCGTGGTGGCGTAGGCGAGGAAGACGAACACGCTGACCGCCGTGGTGAGCAGCGCGGCGGCGACGCTGAAGCCGGCCAGTTGCGGCGTCCCCAGATGCCCGACGACGGCGCTGTCGACCATGACGAACAGGGGTTCCGCGACCAGGGCCCCGAAGGCCGGCAGGGCCAGCGCGACGATCTCGCGGTCGTGCCGGCGCCGAGCGGCCCTGCGGGTCTCCGATGCCTGTGTCATGACCAACAATCTAATCTTCCACAGGTAATGGACGCAACCGGCTCGCAGCCCTTACGAGTGAGGCTCATGGGTGAGCCGGTCGACGCCCTGTGACGCAGACCCGGCCCGGATGGCGAAGTTTTTCTCCTCCCCAGTCGGTGGACGGAGTATTCGCAGTTCAGGTGGGGTGACTAGGGAGTGAGTGAGGTGTTGTCCACACCGCTGTCCCCCGACTCGTGCACAGGTTTCGGCGAGTAATCCACAGCAACGGCGGAGTTGCCCACAGGCCCTGTGGATAACCAGATTGGCTGACGCCTCGCAGCGCCCTACCGTGGACCGGCGCGCGACCGGTTTTCACCCCCTCGGAACCCGCACAAAACGATTCTCCGCGAAGCGGAGTCGGACGGCTCTTTTGTCAGTGCCGTGCCGTAGACAAGAGGCATGGCGAGGTCCGCGCGGCGGACGGAAGGAGGTGGCCCGGTGAGCATCTCGGAGCCCTTGGACGATCCGTGGGCGGGCGCCGGACCGGGCGACCAGCTGCCCGTCTCCCGGCAGCGACGCGGCGACCACAACGGGAGCGGCGCCAAGGGGCGCGGCCAGGGACGCGACGACCAGCACGAGCGCGGCCACGACAGCGGCTGGGAGGGTGCCTCGGCCTTCGAGCGGGTTCCTCCGCAGGACCTCGACGCGGAGCAGTCGGTGCTCGGCGGCATGCTGCTCTCCAAGGACGCCATCGCGGACGTGGTGGAGGTCCTCAAGGGTCACGACTTCTACCGGCCGGCCCACGAGACCGTCTTCCAGGCGATCCTCGACCTGTACGCCAAGGGCGAGCCGGCCGACCCCATCACGGTCGCCGCCGAGCTGACCCGGCGAGGCGAGATCACCAAGGTGGGCGGCGCGCCGTACCTGCACACGCTGGTGCAGTCCGTACCCACCGCCGCGAACGCCGAGTACTACGCCGAGATCGTCCACGAGCAGGCCGTGCTGCGCCGCCTCGTCGAGGCGGGCACCCGGATCACGCAGATGGGATACGCGGCCGACGGCGACGTCGACGAGATCGTGAACTCCGCCCAGGCCGAGATCTACGCCGTCACCGAGCAGCGCACCAGCGAGGACTACCTCCCCCTCGGCGACATCATGGAGGGCGCGCTCGACGAGATCGAGGCGATCGGCTCCCGCTCCGGCGAGATGACGGGCGTCCCCACCGGGTTCTCCGACTTCGACTCGCTCACCAACGGCCTGCACCCCGGCCAGATGATCGTCATCGCCGCCCGCCCCGCCATGGGCAAGTCGACCCTCGCGCTGGACTTCGCGCGGGCCGCGTCGATCAAGGCCAACCTGCCCAGCGTCTTCTTCTCGCTCGAGATGGGCCGCAACGAGATCGCGATGCGCCTGCTCTCCGCCGAGGCGCGCGTCGCGCTGCACCACATGCGCACGGGGACGATGACGGACGAGGACTGGACGCGCCTCGCCCGCCGGATGCCCGACGTGTCGCAGGCGCCGCTCTACATCGACGACTCGCCCAACCTGTCGATGATGGAGATCCGCGCCAAGTGCCGGCGGCTCAAGCAGCGCAACGACCTCAAGCTGGTCGTCATCGACTACCTGCAGCTGATGCAGTCCGGTGGCTCGAAGCGGGCCGAGAGCCGGCAGCAGGAGGTCTCGGACATGTCCCGGAACCTGAAGCTCCTGGCCAAGGAGATCGAGGTGCCGGTGATCGCGCTCTCCCAGCTGAACCGTGGCCCCGAGCAGCGCACCGACAAGAAGCCCATGGTCTCGGACCTCCGCGAGTCCGGCTCCATCGAGCAGGACGCCGACATGGTGATCCTGCTGCACCGCGAGGACGCCTACGAGAAGGAGTCCCCGCGCGCCGGTGAGGCGGACCTGATCGTGGCGAAGCACCGAAACGGCCCCACGGCCACGATCACGGTCGCCTTCCAGGGCCACTACTCCCGCTTCGTCGACATGGCGCAGACCTGACCCGGACCCGTCCGGACCTCTGCCGCGCCGTCGCGGACCGCGTCAGGCGACCGCGATGCCGTCGAGTTCGACCAGCTGGCCGGGGACGGCCAGCCGCGTCACGCCGAGCATCGTGGTCGTCGGCGCGACCCCGGCCGCGCCGAGGCGCGCCGCCAGGACCCCGTAGTGCCGCAGGAGCAGGTCCACGTCGGTCGTGTACACGTTGAGCCGGACCAGGTTCGGCAGGGCCATGCCGGCCTCGCGGAGCACGGCCTCGAGGTTGTCGGCGCTCAGCGCCAGCTGGGCCGCCAGATCACCGTCGTGCTGCGGCTTCCCGTCCTCGCTCATCGCGGTCTGCCCGGAGATGTGGAGGGTGCGCGTCTGCCCGGAGACGACCTCGCCCTGGTGGAAGCCCAGCTCCGTCGACCACGGCACCGGATTGACGGCAGTACGTTCGATCGCCACGACAACTCCGTTCTGTTGGTGAGCAGTTGGTGTCCGCCGGTCCGTTACCGCCCGGCCTCGACCTCGTGGCGGTGAGCCTTCCAGGCAAACACGACACCCTTGGTCATGTATCTCGCTAGGGTTCGCGGATGCGTGCCGACCGGCTGGTGTCCCTGGTGCTGCTGCTCCGCCAACGCGGCCGGATGACGGCCGGGACGCTGGCCCGCGAGCTCGAGGTGTCCCCGCGCACGGTGCTGCGCGACATCGAGGCGCTGTCCGCGGCCGGAGTCCCGGTCCACTCGGAACGCGGCCGGCACGGAGGCTTCGCGCTGCTGCCAGGGTTCCGCACCGAGCTCACCGGCCTGAACCACGACGAGGCCCTGGCGCTGCTCACCGCCGGATCGGGCCGCGGGGAGCAGGTGTTCGGTCTCGGCTCGGCCCTCGCCTCCGCGATGCGCAAGGTGGTCGACGCCCTGCCCGAGACCCACCGCGCCACCGCGAGCGACGCGACCCGGCGCTTCCTCGTCGATCCCGAGACCGATCTGCTCTCCCGCCGGAAGCCCGGCGAGGAGGTACCGCGGGGCGTGCTGAGGGAGGTCCGGCGGGCGGTGCTCGCCGGACGCAAGCTGCGCGTCCACTACGAGGCCGCCGGGCAGTCGCCGCAGTGGCGCACCGTGGACCCCATCGGCCTGGTGACCGTCCGGGACCGGGCCTATCTGCTGGCCACCAGGGAGGGCGAGGACCGGACCTACCGGCTGTCCAGGGTCCTGGCCGCCGAGCAGCTCCCGCAACCGGCCCAGCGGCCGGTCCAGGTCGACCTGGACCGCGTCTGGCGGGAGCGCTCGGCGCGCTTCCTCGCCGGCGGGGACCACCTCGCCGTACTGGTCCTGCTGCACCCCGGACGCCGGGAGGAACTGCTGGACACCGCGCTGGCCGTGCGCGCCGAACAGCCCGAGGACGACGGCCGGCTGCGGCTCGAGGTGACGTTCCAGGACGTCAGGCACGCCGTGTGGGCGATGTGGCAGCTCGGCACCGACGCGGAGGCGCTGGCCCCGCCGTCGCTCCGGGCCGCCCTGCGCGCCCGCGCGGCGGAGATGGCGACCCGCTACGCGCCCTGAGTCCGCCCGTCCGCCGTCACAGCTGGAGCTTGAAGCCGAGATGGGAGCCCGTGAACCCGAGGCGCTCGTAGAAGCGGTGGGCGTCGGTGCGGGTGGCGTCGGAGGTGAGCTGCACCAACTGGCAGCCCTGACGGCGGGATGCGTCGACCGCCCAGGTGATGAGCTGGGTTCCCAGCCCGCTGCCGCGCTCGTCCGCGTGGATGCGCACGGCCTCGATGATCGACCGGGTCGCGCCCCGGCGGGAGAGGCCGGGAACGATCGTGAGCTGCAGTGTGCCGACGACGCGTCCGTCGCGGACGGCGACCACCAGGTGCTGGTTGGGGTCGGCCGTCAGGCGCTCCAGGGCGGACTCGTAGGGCGCGAGGTCGTCCGGGGACTCCCGGGTGGCGCCCAGGGGGTCGTCGGCGAGCAGGGCGACGATCGTGGGGAGGTCGGCGGGGTCTGCGGGGCGTATCACAAGATCGGTCATGCCCCGCAGACTAGGTGAGGTCGACGTGGGGGTGCCGAGCCGCTAACCGGCGGCGACCGTCAGGGGAGCGAAGCGTCGGGTCCAGTCGCCCGGGAGGTCCGGGGCGCCGTGGTTCATCACCGCGTTGTAGGTGAGGTGCGCGAGCCCGCGCGCCTTCAGCCAGTGCAGCAGCTCCTCGTGACGGACGTCGACGTCCGTGCGCAGGGGCCGGTCCGACGCCTGGGCCAGCGAGGTGATCAGTGCCTGGGCGGTCAGGGTGTCGCGGGCGATGAGCGGACCGATGACGTGGGTGTCCATGTTGGGCCAGATCGCGCCGAATCCGACGAGGTCGCCGCCGGCCTCCGCCACCCTCAGGTGGTCGGCGAAGGCGGGCAGCCGCGTGACGAGGTGCGTGCGATCGGCTCCGAAGACCTCGTGGTCCAGCCGCAGGATCGAGGTGAGGTCCTCGGCCGTCGCCGGGCGGACCGAGACACCCGCGGCCCTCACGGCCGATGTTTCACGTGAAACATCGGCGGGGGACGGCGGGACGAACCTGCCGCGCACCATCTCCGCCCGGCCCGTGGTCTTGAAGCCGAGCTCCTCGTACAGCGGCTGTCCGTACGGCGTCGCGTGCAGCGTGACGGGAATCGTGCCCGCCTCTTCGAGCACGTGCCGCGTCAGGCGGCGGCCGATGCCCTGGCGGGCGTGCCGTTCGGCCACGAGAACCATGCCGAGGGCGGTCAGTCCAGGCTCGTAGCGGGTGAGGACGCATGCGGCGGCGAGGCCGCCCTGCGGGTCGTCGATGCCGTACCCGGTCCCGGCTGACAGGAGCAGACCCCACTTGTGCTCCTCGCGGGGCCACCCTCTGTTCTCCGAGAGGTCGGCGCACGCGGTGAGGTCCATGCGGGTCAGGCGGCGGATGGGCGATGAGGCGGCGGGAGAGGTTGTCGGCACGCAGGCCAGGCTTTCCGACGGAAGGGGGCCGCGTCCACCTGTTTCGCGCGTGAGGCGCGGTGCTTTCGGCCACGTCGCTCGTCGTACCCCCGAGGGGACGGATGTTTCACGTGAAACATGCACGGCGTCGCGCGGGCATGAGGAGCCGAGCCTAGTGCGGGACCGGGGGGAGGGAGCCTGACTTGCCACTCTTCGCGTGGGCTCGGCCGTCGACTGCCATGCTGCGACGACGCGAGAGACGTTCGAGGCGAGGTACGGCATGGACGCTCCGACCGGCACGTCCGGCGATGCCGGCATATCCGGGGGTGGCCGGCACCCGGCAGCGGCCGGCCCCGGCCATGGCGTCGCCCCGCCCGGCCCCGGCCACGGCGTCGCCCCGCCCGGCGGGCATCCCACAGCGGGTCCTCCCCGCACGCCGTCGCGGGATGCCGTGATCGTTCAGCGCACGATGGCCGAGATCGCGCCCGTCGCCGACAAGGTCACCTCGTACTTCTACGCCCTGCTCTTCACCCGCGCACCGGCGCTCAGGCCGCTGTTCCCGGCGGCGATGGACGTGCAGCGCGACCGGCTCCTGAGGGCGCTGCTGACCGCCGCGGAGAACGTGGACGACGCCGGAACGCTGACGGCCTACCTGCGGGACCTGGGCCGCGGGCACCGCAAGTACGGCACCCGGCCGGAGCACTACCCGCTCGTGGGCGAGTGCCTGCTCGGCTCGATCGCGTACTACGCCCGCGCCGTCTGGGGTCCCGAGGTGGAGGCCGCCTGGGTGCGGACGTACACGACGATCGCGCAGATCATGATCGACGTGGCGGCGGAGGACGAGCTCTCGTCGCCGCCCTGGTGGTTCGCGGAGGTCGTGTCGCACGACCAACGAACCCCGGACGTCGCTGTCATCACGGTGCGGCCCCAGCAGCCCTATCCCTTCCTGGCGGGGCAGTACGCGAGCGTCGAGACGCCGTGGTGGCCGCGGGTGTGGCGGCACTACTCCTTCGCGTCGGCGCCCCGGGCCGACGGGCTGCTCTCCTTCCACGTGAAGGCGGTACCGGCCGGCTGGGTCTCCAACGCGCTGGTGCACCGCGCCCGCCCCGGGGACGTGATCCGGCTGGGGCCGCCCGCGGGCTCGATGACCGTCGACCACACCACGGACAGCGGTCTGCTCTGCCTGGGCGGGGGCACCGGGATCGCACCGATCAAGGCCCTGGTCGAGGACGTCGTCGTGCACGGCGAGCGGCGGTCGGTGGAGGTGTTCTACGGCGCGCGCAGCGACTTCGACCTCTACGACATGGACACCATGCGGCGGTTGCAGCGCTCCCACCCGTGGCTCGCGGTGCGGACGGTGGTGTCCGACGGCGGACGCGGCCTGCTGCCCGAGGCGGTGCGGGCGTACGGCCCCTGGGTGGAGTACGACGCCTACCTGTCCGGGCCGCCGGGGATGATCCGCAGCGGGGTGGACGTCCTGCGGCGCGCGGGCATCCCGGCGGAGCGGATCCGGCACGACGCGGTGGAGGAGCTCGTGACCGCGGTCAGGTGACGGCTCCCGTGTCCCGTACCGGCTCCCCGGATCAGCCCAGATCCGGCGCGTGCATCGCGCGGACGCCCTCGATGTTGCCGTCCAGGTAGTGCCGCAGGGACAGCGGCACCAGGTGGACCGAGGCGATGCCGACCCGGGTGAAGGGGATGCGGACGATCTCGTAGTCGCCGACGCCCTCCTCGATCTCGGGGCCGTGCCGCCGCGAGAGGTCCATGGAGTCGAGCCGGCAGACGAAGAAGTGCTGCACCTTCACACCGGGGGCCCCGGTGGACGTGATGTGCTCGACGGTGTCGACGAAGCACGGCACGACGTCGAGGACCTTCGCCCCGAGCTCCTCGTCCACCTCGCGGTGCAGGGCCGCCACGACCGTGGCGTCCTCCGGCTCGACGCCGCCGCCGGGGGTGACCCAGTACGGGTCGGTCCCGGGCTTCGTGCGCTTGATCAGGATCAGGTCGTCGCCGTCGAGCAGGACGGCGCGTGCGGTGCGCTTGACCACAGGTCGGACGGTCATGGGGGGAATGTGGCCCCCGTGACGGCTCGCGAAACGCTTTCAGCACCAACGGGCCGCAGCGCGCAGCAGCCGGTCGTGCGCCCGCGCGATGTGCGGAACGGCGAGTGTGCCGGTGCGCACGGCCATGAAGTAGGTACGCAGCGGGGGCACCGGCGGATCGAGGAGGGTGACGACGGTCCGTGCGCGCAGCGCCTCCTCGCACAGGTAGCGCGGCAGCACGGCCAGTCCGGCGCCGGCCTCCGCGCAGGCGAGCACGGCGCGGAGGTCGGGTGCGATGACGGTCCCGGACGCGGCCGGCCGGGTGTCGAACACCGCCGCCCAGTAGCGCGAGATCAGGGGGAGCGATTCGTGGACCTCGACGACGGGGAGGTTCTCCAGGATGACCGCCCCCGACGTGCCCGAGCGGCTGTGCAGGTCGGCTCCGATGCGGGCCGCCCAGCGGGGCGCGGCGACCAGGATGTGCTCCTCGTCGCAGAGCGGGGTCGGGGTGAAGAGGGTGCCTCTGGGGCGGGCGGTGGTCAGGGCGAGGTCGTGGTGGCCGGCGGCGAGCCCGTCGAGGACCTCCTCGGCGGTCCCGAAGGAGACCCGCACGTCGAGGCCCTGGCCGGTGAGCTCGGCCAGCACCGGCAGCGCCCGCAGGGTGGTGAACTCCGGGGGCCCGGCGAGGTGGAGCGTGCGGATCGCCGTTCCCGCCTGCTCGTCGAGCCGGCTCTCGGTGATCTCGACCAGGGCGTCGAGGTGGGGCGCCGCCTTGTGCGCGAGTTCGTCGCCGACGGTCGTGGGCGTGACACCGCGCGCCTGGCGCAGGAAGAGCGGGCGGCCGAGCTGCCGCTCCAGGGTGCGTATCTGCGAGGTGACGGCGGGCTGGGAGAGGCCGAGGAGGGCTGCCGCGCGGGTGAACGAGCCCGCGCGGTGCACGGTGACGAAGGTGCGGAGCAGAGCCAGGTCCATGCGGCGTTCCCCCGGGGCCGGCGCGCCGGTGCGCGGTGCGTGCCGGGGCGTCCGCCCGGCCGTTCCGGCACCATCCCGCAGATCTATAAATATGTCGATAGGTCGCTGGCGCTCGCGTGATTGGACACTGACGCAGAGTCAACTAGCCTTGTGCGAGCGGTTCTCGGTGCACGGAACCGGGGACGGCCCGAGCCAGGAGGGGGGAGGTTCGGGCCGTCCGACTTACGTAGCGGAGCCGGTCAGGCGGACGCGGCGTCCAGGGCGCGCAGGACGTCCGCGATCAGGTCGGCGGGGTCCTCGGCACCCACGGAGAAGCGGACGAAGCCCTCCGCCACCGCGTCCCCGCCCCAGCGGCCGCGCCGCTCCGCGGTCGAGCGGACGCCGCCGAAACTCGTCGCGTCGTCGACGAGGCGCAGCGACTCCAGGAAGCGGTCCGCGCGCCCGCGGTCCGCGAGTTCGAACGACACCACGCAGCCGAAGCGCCGCATCTGGCGCGCGGCGACGGTGTGCGAGGGGTCGTCGGGCAGGCCGGGGTAGCGCAGCCCGCTGATCTCCGGGCGCTCGGCGAGCGCCCGGGCGAGCGCGAGCGCGGTGGAGTTCTGCCGCTCCACCCGCAGGCCGAGGGTGGCCAGCGAGCGGTGGGCCAGCCAGGCCTCCATGGGACCGGGGACCGCCCCGACGATCTTGCGCCAGCGTCGTACGCCGGCCATCAGCTCGGCGTCCCGGCCCGTGACGTAGCCGAGGAGGACGTCGCCGTGGCCGGTGAGCTGCTTGGTTCCGGAGGCGACGGAGAAGTCCGCGCCGAGGTCGAGCGGCCGCTGCCCCATCGGGGTGGCGAGCGTGTTGTCCACGGCCACCAGCGCGCCCCGGTCGTGGGCCGCCTCGGCCAGCCGGCGGATGTCGCAGACGTCCAGGCCGGGGTTGGACGGCGTCTCGATCCACAGCATCCGGGCGCCCTCGAGCACGTCGAGCTGCGCGTCCCCGCCGGTGGGGGCGGTGCGCACGGTCACGCCGAACGCGGCGAGCTGCTGGTGCAGCAGGGGAAGGGCCTGGTAGCCGTCGTCGGGGAAGACGACGGTGTCCCCCGCACCCAGCTGGGAGAGCGCGACGGCGGAGATCGCGGCCATCCCCGAGGCGAAGACCACCGTCTCCGCGCCTCCGCCCGGTGCCTCCAGTTCGCCGATGGCCCGTTCGAGCAGGGTCCAGGTGGGGTTCTCGTCCCGGCCGTAGGTGTAGGCGCCGGTGGGTTCGCCCGGCAGGTGGTAGTGGGCGGCGAAGACCGGACCGGGCAGCGTCGGCTCGTGCTTCACCGGTTCGGGGAGACCGGCCCGCAGGGCGCGGGTGCCGTCCTGCCAGTCGGGCGGGGTGTCCTCGGTCACGGGGCTTCAGCTCCTGTCGTCGGCGAGCATGACGTTCATCGCCCAGGACACGATGCTGATGATCAGACCGCCGAGCACGGCCGTCCAGAATCCGTGCACGTGGAAGCTGAGGTCGAGCACGTCGGAGAGCCACGAGGTCAGCAGCAGCATCAGGGCGTTGACCACCAGTGTGAACAGCCCCAGGGTGAGCACGAACAGCGGGAGGGACAGGAGCCGCACGACCGGTTTGACGATCGCGTTGACCACGCCGAAGACCAGGGCCACGAGGAGCAGGGTGAGGGCCTTGCCGCCGGTGGAGCCACCGGTGAGGGTGATGTCGTCGAGCAGCCAGACGGCCACGGCGAGTGCCACGGCGTTGGCGACCGTCCTGACGAGGAATTTCATCATGGGCCCGATCGTTGCAGACATGATCGGCGGCGGGCCGACGGCACGGAGCGCAAAGGGCGGATCAGGGGAATGAAGGCATTTCGGCTGGACGATCTGGAGAGCGAGCGCGTCGCCAACGAGGGGGCGTACCTGCAGTTCCTCCGCGAGCGGAACATGTCCGTGGGCCTCTACGCGCTGGACGCGGGGCAGACCGATCCTCAAGCGCCGCACCGGCAGGACGAGGTGTACGTCGTCGTCAGCGGGCGGGCCCAGATCACCGTGGGCGAGGAGACCACCGTCGTGGCGCGCGGGAGCGTGGTCTACGTGCCCGCCGGCGTGAGCCACAGGTTCCACCACATCAGCGAGGACCTGCGGGTCCTCGTGGTCTTCTCGCCCCCGGAGGGATGACGTACCCAGGGTCGGGACCCCGGATTCCCTAGGGGGCGGATCAGGGACGGACGGGGGTCCGGCGGGCCCCGCGACGCCCGCGGAGCTCCTAGCATCGAAGCAGAGAGACGGAAGTCGGCTCGGTACGGGGCAAGGGGCCCGGTACGGGCGTGACGGACGGGACGAGGACGGGACGATGGCTGTGCAGGACATACTCGCGGGCATGCCGTGGTGGGTGAAGTGGGTGGCCGTGCCGGCCATCGCGCTCTTCGTCTTCGGCGGGGTCATCCTCGCCGTGCTCGGGTTCCTGGCCAACCTGCTCTTCAAGCTCGTGCTCTTCGTGGCACTGGTCGGCGGGCTGATCTGGGTGGTCGGGAAGTTCCGGGGCGGATCGGAGTCCCGCCGGGACTGGTGACCGCAGCCGGGGATGCTGCCGGGAGGGGGGTCCCTGCGGTGCCACGACCGGTGGACCCTACCCACTTTCTCCGCTTCCACCGCCGCCGCCCCGCTTTTTCCGGCGGGCTTGCACCAAGCAGATGAAGTACGCCGGGCAATCGAGTGGAGGCCCGGACAAGCAGCAACGGACCCGGCCCTCGGCGCGTTGTCTGGGCATACCTGAAACTCACTCCTTGTGATCCTTCAGCATGCTCAGCAGGTAGTCGCCAAGAGGGCCGGGGCGTTCACCCCCGGCCGACGCACCATGATCGTGGGGTAGTCGTCGATGCGCGAGTCCGTCCAGGCAGAGGTCATGATGAGCTTTGTCGTCTCCGAAGAGCTGTCCTTCCGGATCCCGGTGGAGCTGCGCTACGAGTCCCGTGATCCGTACGCGGTGCGGCTCACCTTCCACCTCCCCGGCGACGCCCCCGTCACCTGGGCTTTCGGCCGCGAGCTGCTCATCGACGGCATCAACGCCCCCTGCGGGGACGGGGACGTGCACATCGCGCCCAGCGACCCCGAGCTGCTGGCCGACATCCTGATCCGGCTGCAGGTCGGTGCCGAGCAGGCGCTGTTCCGTACCAGAGCCGCCCCGGTCGTTGCCTTCCTCGACCGCACCGACCGGCTGGTCCCGCTCGGCCAGGAAGGGACGTTCGCCGACCTCGACAGCCACCTCGACGACGCGCTCGGGCGGATCCTCACCGAGGAGCAGAGCGCCGGCTGACCCGCCCCCCGGGTCAGGTCCGGCGGCGCCGCCCGCGCCCGCCCTTGGACCGCCCCGGCGCCGGCTGACCGCCGGCCGGGACCGGGGCCGCCCCGGGCCTGTCCGCCGAGACCACCAAGGCCGCAAGCGCCGTGGTGACCGGCACCGACGCCACCAGACCGATCGAGCCGATGAGGGTCCGTACGATCTCCTCGGCCACCAGTTCGCTGTTGGCCACGGTGCCCACCCCCGACCGGGCGACGGTGAAGAGCAGCAGCAGCGGGAGTGCGGCGCCGGCGTAGGCGAGGACCAGGGTGTTGACCACGGAGGCGATGTGGTCGCGGCCGATCCTGATGCCCGCCCGGTACAGCCTGCGGGCACTCATCGTCGGATCGGCCTGGTGCAGCTCCCAGACCGCGGAGGTCTGGGTCACGGTGACGTCGTCCAGGACGCCGAGCGAACCGATGATGACCCCGGCGAGGAGCAGACCGCTCATGTCGATCTCCGGGTACAGGCCGTGGATCAGCCCGGTGTTGTCGTCGGTGTTCCCCGTGAGCCGAGCCCAGCCGATGAAGAGCGAACCGAGCGCCCCGATCAGCAGCAGCGAGATCAGGGTCCCCAGCACCGCCACCGACGTGCGGGCCGTCAGCCCGTGGCACGCGTACAGCGCGATCAGCGGAGCCTGCCGACGACCACCACGGCGATCGCGAAGATCCCGGCGAGCACGGCCAGCGGGATCTTCCGGTCGACGTCGGTGACCGAGTACTGCAACTCCGCCGGAGCGTCCGGGGCGTAGGCGACGACGACCTTCTGGCCCGCATCGAACTGGCGGGTGGCGTCGGGCTGCACGACCTCGACGAAGGTGCGGCCCGCGTCCTTGCCCGAGGTCACCTCGATCGTCGCCCGCTTGCACTCGCCCGACTGCTGCTCGGCGGCGGACCGGCCCTCGGGGGTCGAGGTGTCCCCGTTCGACGGCACCTGGGAGACGTTGACCTCCTTGCAGTCCACCGCCTCGACCTTCGTGACCCGGCCCTGCTCCGTCTGCCGGTCGAAGCCGACACCGGTCCGCTCGTGGGCGGGGGTACCGCCGGGCCAGAGCACCAGCAGACCGACGGCGACGGCCGCCGCGAAGGGGATCAGCACGGCGGCGATCACCTTGCGCAGGTGCTTCGAGACGGGTGCGGCGGGGCCGTGGCTGTGCACGTGGACGTGGGCGGGCGGATGCTCCGGCGGTGGCGGCGTGTGCGGCTGCGGGTTCGTCACCGACCGATCATCGCAAGAACGGCAGAGGCCCTCTGTTCAGCTCGCCGGGCCCGGCGTTAGCGTAGAGCCACGTCTTTCAACACGCGGGAGCTCGGAGCACCGGGCTGAGAGGGCGCTGACCAGCGGGATCGCTGCAGCTGCGCCGACCGCCGAACCTGTTACCGGGTAATGCCGGCGTAGGGAGATAGGTCTCATGACCGTTCAGGACACACGCACGCCTGCCTCCGGCGGGGACGCGCGCAAGCCGGGCTGGCACAAGGGGTACGTCCACGGCTCGCGCCCCGACATCCGGGTGCCGGTCCGTCAGGTGCACCTCACCAACGGCCAGGACGTGACGTTGTACGACACGTCAGGCCCGTACACCGACCCGTCCGTCGAGACGGACGTCCGCCGGGGGCTCACCCCGCTGCGGGAGAACTGGATCATCGCCCGGGGGGACACCGAGGAGTACGCGGGCCGGCCGGTCCGCCCCGAGGACGACGGCATCAAGCACACGTCGCCGCGCGGCGGCCTCCGCAACCTCGACGCCGTCTTCCCCGGGCGTCCGCGTCAGCCGCGCCGCGGCAGGGACGGTCAGGCCGTGACCCAACTCGCGTACGCCAGGCGCGGCGAGATCACCCCGGAGATGGAG